>NZ_JBGBPT010000041.1:64792-71831 GCF_041106355.1 Streptomyces sp. BF23-19
CGCGGACGCGAAGCCCGCGGACGCGAAGCCCGCGGACGCGAAGCCCGCGGACGCGAAGCCCGCGGACGCGAAGCCCGCGGACGCGAAGCCCGATGCCGAGCCCGCGTCGGCGAAGTCGGGGCCGGGCAAGGCCGAGGCGGAGCCCGCGGATGCCGTGCCCGCCGATGTGCCTGCGGCGAAGGTCGCGTTGGGCAAGACCGACGGGTCGTCCGCGGCGGAGCCGGTCGAGGCGAAGCCCGCGTCCAAGCCCGCGGCCAAGCCGGCGACGAAGCCCAATCCCGTCGTCGAGAAGGCCGATGCCATGGCCGCCGCCGTCAAGGCCGCCGCGGCCAAGGCCGCCGAGGGCGGACAGGACGAGGGACGGCTGCTGGCCGGGCGGTACCGGCTGAGCGCGGTGCTCGGCAAGGGCGGGATGGGTACCGTCTGGCGGGCCCAGGACGAGACCCTGGGCCGGACCGTCGCCGTCAAGGAACTCCGCTTCAGCACCGGGGTCGACGAGGACGAGAAGCGACGCCTCATCACCCGGACCCTGCGCGAGGCCAAGGCCATCGCCCGGATCCGCAGCGGCGGCGCCGTCACCGTCTACGACGTCGTCGACGAGGACGGCCGGCCGTGGATCGTCATGGAGCTCATCGAGGGCCCCTCGCTCGCCGAGTTCATACGCGAGAACGGCCCCCTGACCCCGCACCGCGCGGCCGAGGTCGGCCTCGCGGTGCTCGACGTGCTGCGCGCCGCCCACGGCCAGGGCATCCTGCACCGCGACGTGAAGCCGTCCAACGTCCTCATCGCCGGCAACGGCCGCGTCGTCCTCACCGACTTCGGCATCGCCCAGGTCGAGGGCGACCCCTCCGTCACCTCCACCGGCATGCTCGTCGGCGCGCCCTCCTACATCTCCCCCGAGCGCGCCCGCGGTCACAAGCCCGGCCCGCCCGCCGACATGTGGTCGCTCGGCGGCCTGCTGTACGCCTCCGTCGAGGGAGTGCCCCCGTACGACAAGGGGTCCGCGCTCGCCACCCTGACCGCGGTGATGACCGAGCCGGTGGATCCGCCGAAGAACGCGGGTCCGCTGACCGAGGTCATCTACGGTCTGCTCGCCAAGGACCCGACCCACCGGCTCGACGACGCCCGCACCCGGGCGATGCTGGGCGCCGTCCTCGCGGCACCCGAGCCCGCGCCGGCTCCCGTGGCGGCTCCGGCGGCCGAGGAGACCCGGCAGATCTCGCTGGCCGACGCCAAGGAGGCCGTGGAGAAGGCCGCCGCGGACAAGGCGGAGAAGGCGGCCGAGCGCGCGGCGAAGAAGGAACGCGAGCGGCGCGAGCGCGAGCAGCGCGAACGTGCCCGCGCCGCGCTGAAGGCCGCCCGCAAGGCGGCGACGGCCGCGGCCGCCACCACGGCCGTCTCCGCCGCGGAGCCGCCGACCTCCAAGCCGTCCCCCGTCAAGGCCCCGCTCACGGACGTCATGCAGCGTCGCACCATCGTGCTCGCGGCGGCGGCCCTGGTCGTGGTGCTGGCGGTCGTCGGCTCCCTCATCGCCTACGCCTTCAGCGACGACGACAAGAAGACCAAGGACGAGAGCAAGGGCGGCAACGGCAAGCCCACTCCGGCGGCTTCGGCCCCGAAGGACCCGGGCACCGGCGGGGCCGGGGGCACCTCCCCGAAGCCCTCCGGGAACACCGGCGAGACCGGCGGCAACGCCAACGGCACCGCGGGTACCGGTGCGAGCGCAGGCACCGGCACCGGCGCCGGCGGGCAGCAGACCCCGGCCGCGAGCCAGGGTCAGGGCGCCACGTCCGGCGGCGCCGGCGGCGCTCTTCCCCCAGGCTTCTTCGTGGAGCGGAATTTCGGCTTCCACTTCACCATGGCGATGCCCGAGGGCTTCAAGCAGACGGCCACAGCCGGTGAGAACTCCGGCGGCATATACAGCCGTGACGGCGGATTCCCGCGGATCCAGGTCGACTACACCGACAAGCCGGGCGACGACGCGCGCCTCGCATGGGTCAAGTCGGCCCCCGCGGTGGCGGGCAGCAGCACGAACTACCGGCCGATCCGCATCGACACGGTGGACTACCGGGGCTACCCGACCGTCGCCGACTGGGAGTTCGAGCGCGAGCAGAAGGGCATCAGGGTCCGGGTGCTCAACCGCGGGTTCAAGCTGGACGCGACGCACGGCTACGCCATCATGATCAGCTGCGCCGCCGACCAGTGGGACGGCGCCGAGTGCACCCAGATGCGCAACGTCGCCTTCGAGACCTTCCAGCCGCTCGGCTGACCTCGGGACGCGGGCGGCCCTGGCGACGTATCGTGTCAGAGGGGCCATGGGGAGCCCGCCGCACTCGGGGGAGGCGATGTGGAGGAGTACGCGGGCCGGATCCTGGCCGGCCGCTACCGCCTGCCCCTGCCGCCGTCCGACGAGTACGAACTGATAGAGACCCGCGCCTTTGACACCCGCAGCGGGCAGGAAGTCCTGGTACGGCAGGTGCCGTTGCCGGAGGTCGTGGACGCCGAGCTGCTGGACGGGCCGCGGGCCGTCCCGGCGGCGCGCCGCTCGCCCGCAGATCTGCCGGCCGTGCGCCGCGCCATCGAGGCGGCGCAGGCGGCGGCTTCGATCCCGGACCACCCCCGGCTGGACCAGGTCTTCGACGTGTTCGCCGAGGGTGACTCGCTGTGGATAGTGAGCGAACTCGTCCCGGCCAGGCCGCTGGCCGCGCTGATAGCCGATGAACCCCTGAGCCCGTACCGGGCCGCCGAGGTGGCCTCGGACGTGCTGACCGCGCTGCGGGTGCTGCACGCGCACGGCTGGACGCACCGGAACATCACCGTCCGGACGGTGTTGGTGTGCGAGGACGGTCGCGTCGTGCTGACGGGCCTCGCGGCGGGCGCGGCGGAGGAGGCCCTGTGCGGGTACGACCCCGTCCCGAGCGCCGAGGACACCGGCGGCGGAGCGGGGTGGGGTACCGCCCCGGCTCCCGCCCCCGCCCCGGTCCCGACGCCGCCCCCGGTCGCCGTTTCCCCGCCGGTCCCGCCCCCGCGTCCGGCCCCGGACCCGTTCCCGGTCCCGGACCCGACTCCGCCCGCCGCCGGACCGGTGGAGGTCACGTACGCGCCGCTCGTGGCCCCCGGATACGACACCGGGCCGCGGTACACCGATCACATCACCCCCGATCGCCCGCAGGACCGCCCCGAACTCCAGGCGGCCGCGCGGGCCGGGGTCGTCGCCGCCTACCGGGCCGGGGCGCGGGCGGCCGCCGCCCGGGTGGTCGAGGAGCGCCGGGCCGAGACGGCCGGCGAGGTCGAGTCCGGCGGCTCACCGGAGCGCCGGCCCGAGGGGTCGTCCCTCCCGCAGGGGTACTCGTACCCGTACGGCGGCCCGGAGTCCGGCGCCGCCGCCCCCTGGCACGGTGCGACCCCCCGCCGGGCGGAACTACCCCCGGCCGCTCCCGAGTCGGAGCCCGAGCCGACCCCCGAGCCCCTGCCGCCGCACGCCGCAGTCCAGCCGCACCCGGATCCGCACCCGCACCCGGATCCGCACCCGCACCCGGATCCGGAGCCCGATCAGGCGCAGCCCGAGCGCCCCGCCCTGCCCGCCCGAATCGCCCTGCCCCAGGGCTACCGGCAGGCCGAGGTGCCGACCCGGGCCGCCCCCGACCAGCCGCAGCCCACCGGCACCGGCACCGGCACCGGCACCGGCACCGGTTGGTCCGGCCCCCGGACCGGTCTGGACGCCGAGCGCGCGCGGCAGACCCGGATGGCCGTCGTCGGCGCCGTCACCGAGCGGTGGGCCCCCGAGCAGGCCGGCCCCGTGCACGGGCACTGGCAGCTCGCCGCCCCCGTCGGGCCCGCCACCGACCTGTGGGCGCTCGGGGCGCTGCTCTACCGCGCCGTCCAGGGGCACGCCCCGTACCCGGAGGACAGCGTCGCCGAGCTGGTCGAGATGGTGTGCGCGGAACCGCCCGCCTTCGCCGAGGAATGCGGGGCGCTGCGGCCGGTCGTGGAGTCGCTGCTGCGCCAGGACCCCACCGAACGGCCCGACTTCGAGGAGCTGCGCGGCTGGCTGCGCTCGCTCGTACGGTCCGCGCCCGAGCCGGACGCCGGGTTCGGGATGCTTCCGATGCCGGAGCCGGATCCGGCGCGGCTGCCCGTCGTACGCCGCCGCGGTGAGGTCCACGGGCGGCACCGCAATCCCTCGGCCCCGCGCAAGCCGCGCGCCCTCGGCCGGTCCCTGCTCGTCGGGATCCTGGCCCTCCTCGCCGGCGGGGTGGCGTACGCGATGCTGTTCATGCCGCGGGCCGCCGATCAGGAGCCCGCGGGCGATGCCCGGGGCAGCACCGCGCAGGCACCGGCGAAGCCGAGCCCCTCCCAGGTCCCTACGGGCACGCCCGAGTCCAAGTCCGCCCCGCAGACGAGCGCGCCCGCCGAATCGCAGGCCGCCCCGGCCCCCGCCCCGGCCGGTTACACCACCCAGCAGGACCCGGAGCACTTCGAGATCGCCGTGCCCAACGGCTGGGAGCGTCGCGGAATCAACGAGTCCGGTCAGGTCCGGTACACCGACGGGCAGTTCGTGCTGACCGTCGTCCCCGGCCGCGACAAGGTTCAGGGCAATCCGGATCCGGCGGCGTACCAGAAGGACAAGGAGCCGGAACTGACCCCGTACCGGACCTCCACCTGGTCGACCGTCGGCGATGTGAAGACCACCAAGGTGGGTCAGCAACTGCGCGCGACGGGCCGGTACACGTGGATCGACGGCACCGGTCGCAACGTCTTCGCCCGCAACTACGTCGTGGCGCTGGGCGGTAGCTACCACGTCGTCCTCGTCACCGGTCCGGAGGACGAACAGACCAAGGTCACCGAAGTCTTCGAAAAGGCCACGGCGAGTTACAAGGCGGGCGGTTGAACGGATACTGACGACTGATCAGTACGGCGATTGCGTCACAGTGCCGTCTTTCGGCGCCCGGGCGGTTCCGGCAGCCCCTCCGGGATCCGTAATCTGGCCTGAAGTGCAGAGAGCGGCGGGATTTCGTGGAACAGCAGACAGGTGGGGGCGATGTGCTGGCGGGCCGGTACCGGCTCGTCGAGCCGATCGGCCGGGGCGGCATGGGCAAGGTGTGGCGTGCGCATGACGAGCTGCTGCACAGGACCGTCGCCGTCAAGGAACTGACGGCGGGTCTGTACGTGGCCCAGGCCGACCGGGACGTCATGCACGCCCGGACGCAGAAGGAGGCCCGGGCCGCGGCCCGGATCCAGCACCCGGCGGTCGTCACCGTCCATGACGTCCTCGAGCACGACGACCGGCCGTGGATCGTCATGGAGTACATCGACGGGCCCTCCCTCGCGGACGCGGCCAAGGCCGCCGGGCGGATCGAGCCCCGCGAGGCGGCCCGGATCGGGCTGCACGTGCTGGGCGCGCTGCGCGCCGCGCACGCGGTCGGCGTCCTGCACCGCGACGTGAAGCCGGGCAACGTGCTGCTGGCCAGGGACGGTCGGGTGCTGCTCACGGACTTCGGGATCGCCGCGATCGAGGGCGACTCGTCCATCACGCGCACCGGCGAGATCGTCGGCTCCATCGACTACCTGGCTCCCGAGCGCGTCACCGGCGGGCGCCCCGACCCGTCCTCGGACCTGTGGTCGCTCGGCGCCACCCTCTTCACGGCGGTGGAGGCCCGGTCCCCGTTCCGCCGCACCTCACCCATCTCCAGCCTGCAGGCCGTGGTCAACGACGAGCCGCCGGCGCTGCGCCAGGCCGGAGCGCTCGGGCCGATCATCACCGCCCTGCTGCGCAAGGACCCGACGGAGCGCCCCTCGGCCGCGGAGGCCGAGCGGATGCTGCTGGAGGCGATGGAGGGCCGCGAGCCGAAGGCCGCGCAGGCGTACGTGCCCACCCGCGCGGTGACCTCGGAGGAACTCGCCCCGGCGCAGGAGCCGGCCGAAGCACCGGCGCCGCAGGGCGAGGTCGGGCAGACGACCGCGCTGCCGGAGCCCCCCACCCGCCCGCCCACGGCGGCGACGGTGGCCTCCTCGGCCGACCCGGCCCGGGGCTGGGGCGGGCGCGCCGTGGTCGTGGCCCTGGTGGCGGCGCTGCTCGGCGGGGGCGGGGTGTTCGGGGTGCTCAAGTACACCGGGGACCCGGGCAAGGAGGGTGACCCGGACAAGGCCGCCAGCTCGACCGGCGGACAGTCGGGCGACGACGGGAAGCCGCAGGCGGCGACCCCGCCGGCCGGCTACAACAGGGTCACCGACCCCATCGCCGGCTTCACGCTGTTCGTCCCGGAGGGCTGGAAGCGCCAGGCGAACGGCGACCAGATCGACTACACCCCTGACGACGGGAAGCACTTCATCCGGATCGCCGCCGATCCCAGCCCGGACTACAAGGACCCGTACGCGCACCTGCTGGACCTGGAGCAGCAGGTGGCGAAGCGGACGGACTACAAGAAGCACCAGCTGAACCAGAACACCTTCCAGGGCAGCACCCGGGCCGCGCTCTGGGACTTCAGCTGGACGGAGAAGCAGAACCACCCCGGTCCGCGCAGGGCCAGGGAGCAGATGTACGTCGCCCCGGACGAGACGGAGTACGCGATCTACATGTCGAGCCCGGTCGCCGACTGGGACAAGGCCCGTCAGCAGTTCGACATCGTGCTCAGCGGCTGGGAGCCGCCCGCCAAGAAGTCCTGATCCCGGCATCCTGCCAGCGATCGCTGGCGGAAATGACAAAATCCGGTTACCGGCGGGTACCCAAAGGCTGTCGGGCGCAATACGCTCACCGGCATGACGGACTCGCAGGCACCCGCCGCCCCCCTCCGGACCGCACCGGAGCCCACCAACCCGGTCGCCCCGGCCCCGGCCGGTGCCCGCACCGCCGCCGAGGTGGTGACCCCCGACCTGGTCGCCCGGCTGACCCGCGGAGTGATCGGATCCGGCCGCACCGCCAACCACACCCCCTTCACCGGGGACCGGCTGGCGGAGCTCCCGGAGGCCACCCCCGAGGACGTGGCCGAGGCCTTCGACCGGGCCCCCGACACGGTGGGCGCCTGGGCCGACGAGTACC
>NZ_JBGBPT010000041.1:71841-76903 GCF_041106355.1 Streptomyces sp. BF23-19
CACAGCCGGCGCACCGGGGTGAACTGACCGCCTGGGCGGCGCTCCCCGTCCGCCGACGCGCGGCGGTCCTGCTGCGCTTCCACGACCTGGTCCTCGCCCGCCAGGCCGAGATCCTCGACCTGATCCAGCTGGAGACCGGCAAGGCCCGCCTGCACGCGCACGAGGAGGTCCAGGCGGTCGCCGTCTCGGCCCGCCACTACGGCCGCAAGGCCCCCTGGTACCTGCGCCCCAAGGGCCACACCGGCGCCATGCCCACCCTCACCAAGGTCACCGAGCTGCGCCAGCCGCGCGGGGTCGTCGGCCAGATCGCCCCCTGGAACTACCCCCTCGAACTGTCGGTCGGCGACGCCCTGCCCGCCTTCGTCTCCGGCAACGCGCTCGTCATGAAGCCCGACACCGAGACCGCGCTGACCGCCCTGTGGGCCCGCGACCTGCTGATCGAGGCCGGACTGCCCGCCGAGGTCTTCCAGATCGTGCTAGGCGAGGGCCCCGTCGTCGGCCCCGAGGTGGTCCGGCACGCGGACTACGTCTCCTTCACCGGCTCCACCCGCACCGGCCGCGAGGTCGCCCGGGGCGCGGCCGACCGCCTCGTCGGTGTCACCCTCGAACTCGGCGGCAAGAACGCCATGCTCGTGCTGCACGACGCCGACATCGAGAAGGCCGCCGCCGGCGCCGTCCGCGCCTGCTTCTCCTCCGCCGGCCAGCTCTGCATCTCCATCGAGCGGCTCTACGTCCACGCCTCGATCGCCGACGCCTTCGTCGAGCGCTTCGCGGCCCGTACGAAGGCCATGCGGCTCGGCGCCTCCCTCGCGTACGGCGCCGACATGGGCTCGCTGGTCGGCGAGCGCCAGTTGGAGACCGTGCAGCGGCACGTGGACGAAGCCGTGGCCAAGGGCGCCACCCTCGTCGCCGGCGGCACCGCCCGCCCCGACATCGGCCCGCTCTTCTACGAGCCCACCATCCTCGACGGCGTCGAGGCCCCCATGGCGGTGTGCGGCGAGGAGACCTTCGGACCGGTCGTCTCCATCTACCGCTTCACCGACGAGGACCAGGCGATCGCCGAGGCCAACGCCACCGCCTACGGCCTGAACTCCAGCGTCTGGACCAAGGACTCCCGCCGCGGTCACGCCGTCGCCGCCCGCCTGCGCACCGGCACCGTCAACATCAACGAGGGCTACGCCCCCGCCTACGGCAGCGCCCAGGCGCCCATGGGCGGTATGAAGGACTCCGGCCTCGGCCGCCGCCACGGCTCCGAGGGCATCCTCAAGTACACCGAGGCCCAGACGGTCGCCCACCAGCGGCTGCTCCCGATGGCCCCCTCGCTGGGCATGGACGACGAGAAGTACGCGGCGTTCATGACCCGCAGCCTCCAGGTCATGAAGGCCCTCCGACTCCGCTAAGGGGAGCAGCGTGTCCGAGTCTTCTGAGTCTTCTGAGTCCGCATCCGAATCCGGGTCCGAACCAGGGTCCGGGTCCGGGTCGTACGACTACGACGTCATCGTCATCGGATCGGGCTTCGGCGGATCGGTCTCGGCGCTGCGCCTGACCGAGAAGGGCTATCGCGTCGGCGTCCTGGAGGCCGGACGCCGCTTCACCCGCGAGAGCCTGCCGAAGAACAGCTGGGACCTGCGCAACTACCTGTGGGCCCCGGCCCTCGGGCTGTACGGGATCCAGCGGATCCACCTGCTCGGCAACGTGATGGTGCTCGCGGGCGCCGGCGTCGGTGGCGGCTCCCTCAACTACGCCAACACGCTGTACGTGCCGCCCACCGCCTTCTTCGAGGACCGGCAGTGGGCCTCCATCACCGACTGGCGGGGCGAGCTCGCCCCCTACTACGAGCAGGCCAAGCGGATGCTCGGGGTGCGCCTCAACCCGACCATGACCCCCTCCGACGTCCACCTCAAGGCGGCCGCCGAGAAGATGGGCGTCGCGGACTCCTTCCACATGGCCCCGGTCGGCGTCTTCTTCGGGGACGGCGACGACGCCGCCGGGCAGCCGAAGGTCCGGCCCGGGGACGAGGTCCCCGACCCGTACTTCGGCGGCGCCGGCCCCGCCCGCAAGGCCTGCACGGAGTGCGGCGAGTGCATGACCGGCTGCCGGCACGGCGCGAAGAACACCCTGAACGAGAACTACCTGCACCTCGCCGAGCGCGCCGGCGCCGTCATCCACCCGATGACCACCGTCACCGCGCTCTCCGACCACCCCGAGGGCGGCTACCGCGTCCGCACCGTCCCCACCGACGGCCGCCGGCGGGGCCGGGCGAAGGTCCTGCGCGCCCGGTACGTGGTCGTCGCGGCGGGCACGTACGGAACCCAGACCCTGCTGCACACGATGAAGGACCGCGGCGAGCTCCCGCGCCTCTCGCACCGGCTCGGGGAGCTGACCCGGACCAACTCCGAGGGCCTGGTCGGCGCGCAGACCGACGACCGCCGCTACCGCAAACTGCACGGGGGCGAGCGCCGGGCCGACTTCACCCGGGGCGTGGCGATCACCTCCTCCGTGCACCCCAACGCCGACACCCACATCGAGCCCGTCCGCTACGGCAAGGGCTCCAACGCCATGGGGTTCATGACCGTCCTCCAGGTGCCCCACAGCGCGCACCGGGTCCGTGCCTGGCTGGGCCGGACCGTGCGGCACCCGGTGCAGCTGGCGCGGTCGCTGTCCAACCGGCGCTGGTCGGAGCGGACCATCATCGGCCTGGTCATGCAGTCGCTGGACAACTCGCTGACCACGTACCGCAAGCCCGGCGGGATCGGGAAGGGCCTGCTCACCGCCCGCCAGGGCCACGGCGCCCCGAACCCGGTCCAGATCGCGGAGGCCACGCAGGCCGCGACCCTGCTGGCCGAGGAGATCAACGGCTTCCCGGGCAGCAACATCGGCGAGCTGATGGGGACCCCGCTGACCGCGCACTTCCTGGGCGGCTGCCCGATCGGCGCCTCGCCCGAGGAGGGGGTGGTGGACCCGTACCACCGGCTCTACGGGCACCCGGGCATCTCGGTGGTGGACGGCGCGGCCGTCTCCGCGAACCTCGGGGTGAACCCGTCGCTGACGATCACCGCGCAGGCGGAACGGGCGATGTCGTACTGGCCGAACGTGGGGGAGCGGGACCCACGGCCCGAGCAGGGGGCCGCGTACGTCCGCCTGGACGCGGTGGAGCCGGTCCGTCCGGCGGTCCCGAAGGACGCCTTCGGCGCGCTGCGGCTGCCGTTCATGGCGGTCCCGGAGGTTCCGCCGCGCCGGCCGGTGAGCGATCCGGAACCGACGATCTGACAGCGGTGGGTACCGCGCTCCCCCTCCGAGCGCGGTACCCACCGCGGTACATACGTGACAGATGTTCAGCCTTGATGGTTGTACCGGAATCCGCCGTGCCGAGCTGTGGTGTCGATCACACAATGAAGTGTGCAACTGCGACTGATGTTCGACAGTCAACGGCTGCATGAGAAAGCGCATCTCGCTGCTGGCCGCCGGCGCCCTCGTGGTGCTGGGAGCGGCCATCACTCCCGCCCACGCCGCGGACCCCGTCTTCACCCTGGCCGGACCGGCCGGGATCGGTCTGCGCCCGCACCCCGGGCAGAGCGGTGAACCGCAGAAGACCTCGGTGGAGTTCCGGATCGTCAACGACTCCACCAAGACGTTCGACCGCCCGAGCACCTTCACCATCGACCTGGGCGCCCTCAAGGGCGTCGCCGACGTGGCGCTCGCCAAGGGCCGGGAGAAGGACTGCACGCTCACGGCGGCGACCGTGACCTGCAAGCGCTGGGGGCTGTGGACGGGCGAGAGCACCGTCGTGAAGCTGGACCTCGGCGCGGCCCGGGACAGCAAGGTCGGCGCGACCGCGGACCTGACGCTCACCGGCACGGCGGAAGGCGCCACCTTCAAGGCCGCCACCACCAAGGTGCGCGTCGGCGGCCCCGACCTGGTGCTGGAGCGGGCCAGGCTGAAGTCGGAGCAGAAGCCGGGCGACAAGCAGAACCTGTCGATCATCTTCGCCAACGAGGGCACGGACCCCGTCAACGGCGTGGTGCTCGAGATCCGCACCACCCACGGCATCGACCTGGTCGAGCAGTACGACAACTGCTCCTACTCCGAGGACAGCACGGCGGGCCGGCCCTGGAACACGGGCTGGAGCACGGTGCAGTGCCTGCTGGAAGGCGAGTACGAGCCGGACGCGCTCTACGGCGTCGACGGCCCGCTGACCCTCAAGGCCGCCCCGCACGCCTTCACGGACGGCCTGACCTACGCGGTGTACGCGGCCGGTGAGCAGCCGAAGGCGGCGGCGAAGAACCGCGCGTTCGCCGCCGGCAACAAGCTGGCCGCGGCGAAGCAGGCCCCCAAGGCCGCGGCCCGGTCCGCCCAGCAGGCGACCGACCTCGACCCTTGGAACAACATCCAGGAGTTCGACTTCACGACGCGCAACACCGCCGACCTGGTGGCCACGGGCGTGTCCCTCACGGGCAAGGCCGGTGACACGTTCGACGTCGACTTCGGGTTCCGCAACAACGGCCCCGCGTGGGTCGCCGACCTGCGCCACGGTGACCACATCGCCCGGACCGACATCGTGATCCCGGCGGGTGCGAGGGTCACGAAGGTCCCGGCCGGCTGCACGGGGGTCGGCGCGGACGGCAGCGACCGCGAGCAGGCCCTGGGCGCGCCGCGCTACTTCTGCTCCACCGGCCATGTCGTCGGGGAGAAGGAGACGTTCGCCTACCCGTTCCAGCTGAAGATCGAGAAGGTCGTGGCGGACGCCAAGGGCTCGATCACGGTCGGCCGCGAGACGCCGCAGGGCACCACGGGCCAGCGCTGGGACCCGAACCACAGCAACGACACGGCGGCCCTCGTGATCAACGCGAAGGGCGCCGGACCGGCCCCGACCTCGACCCCGAGCGGCACCACCTCGGCCTCGCCGACCCCGACCGGCTCCGCGACGCCCACCGCGACCGCGACGCCGAGCACCTCGGCCACCGGTACGGGTGTCACGACCAACGGCGGCGGCCTCGCCTCCACCGGCAGCTCCGCCCAGGCGATCGCACTCGGCGGCGCGGTGCTCCTGGCCGTCGGCGGC
>NZ_JBGBPT010000042.1:0-6586 GCF_041106355.1 Streptomyces sp. BF23-19
GGGAGCGCAGCCGCGGCAGTCCGAGCCGGCCCGGCGCCATGGTGACCACCGCGAGCACCCCGAACTCGCGGTCGAGGACCAGGTCCCCGACGGCTGGCTGCGACTGGCGGACACGGAGGCCGCCGACGGCGAGTTCACGCCGGACGGCGAGACCCTCGCCACCGACCCGCTGATGCTGTATTTCACCTCCGGCACCACCGACCGCCCCAAGCTCGTCGAGCACACGCACGCCTCGTACCCCATCGGGCACCTCTCCACCATGTACTGGCTCGGGCTGCGCCCCGGCGACGTCCACCTCAACATCGCCTCGCCCGGCTGGGCCAAGCACGCCTGGTCCAACCTCTTCGCCCCGTGGAACGCCGGAGCGACCGTTTTCGTCCACAACTACACCCGCTTCGACGCCGAGCGACTGATGGCCGAGATGGACCGGCACGGCGTGACCACCTTCTGCGCCCCGCCCACCGTGTGGCGGATGCTGATCCAGTCCGACCTCACCAAGCTGGCCAGGCCCCCGCGCGAGGCCGTCGCCGCCGGGGAGCCGCTCAACCCGGAGGTCATCGAGCGGGTCCGCGCGGCCTGGGGCGTCACCATCCGTGACGGCTTCGGCCAGACCGAGACCACCCTCCAGGTCGGGAACTTCCCCGGCGTGCCCGTCAAGCCAGGCTCCATGGGCCGCCCGGCGCCCGGCTACGAGATCGTCCTGCTGGACCCGGTCACCGGCAAGGAGTCCGCCGACGAGGGGGAGCTCTGCGTGGACCTGCGCACCCGGCCCGCCGGGGTGACGACCGGCTACCGCGACGACCCCGAGCGCACGGCCGAGGCCATGGCCGACGGGCTCTACCGCACCGGTGACATCGCCGCGCGCGACGCCGACGGGTACCTCACCTACGTCGGGCGCTCCGACGACGTGTTCAAGGCCTCGGACTACAAGATCAGCCCGTTCGAGCTGGAGAGCGCCCTGCTGGAGCACGAGGCGGTGGCCGAGGCCGCCGTCGTCCCGGCCCCGGACGCGCTGCGGCTGGCGGTCCCGAAGGCGTACGTCACCCTCGCGGGCGGCTGGGAGCCCGGGCCGGAGACGGCCCGGGTGCTGTTCGAGCACTCCCGCGCGGTGCTGTCCCCGTACAAGCGGATCCGCCGCATCGAGTTCGCCGAGCTCCCGAAGACCGTGTCCGGCAAGATCCGCCGGGTGGAGCTGCGGGAGCTCACCGCGGCCGGGTCGGCGGGGGAGTACGACGAGGCCGACCTGGACTGAGCGGGCCGGCTACGGGCCGGCCCCGGGCCGCCTACGGGCTGCCGCGCGCGCGGCAGCCCGTACGGGACGACCCACCCCGCCTCCGGGAGTACCCGCACGGCGCTACGCGGGCAGGTGCGCCTCGATCGCGGCGATGACCTCGGGGGCCTCGGGCTCGGTGCGCGGGCGGAAGCGCGCCACGACCTCGCCGGCGGGGGAGATCAGGAACTTCTCGAAGTTCCACTGGATGTCCCCGGCCGCGCCCTCCGCGTCCGCGGTCTTCACCAGCTCCTGGTAGAGCGGGTGCCGGTTCTCGCCGTTGACCTCGGACTTCTCCAGCATCGGGAAGGTGACGCCGAAACCGGCCGCGCAGAAGGTCTGGATGTCCTCGGCGCTGCCCGGCTCCTGCTCACCGAACTGGTTGCAGGGCACGCCGATGACCGTGAAGCCTTTCGCCTCGTACGCGAACTGCAGGCGGGCCAGTCCCGAGTACTGCGGGGTGAGCCCGCACTGCGAGGCGGTGTTCACCAGGAGGATCGCCTTGCCCTTGTGGGCGGCCAGGCTGGTGGGCTCGTCGGACAGGGTGGTCAGCGGGATGTCGTACAGGCTCATCGGGCTCTCCTGGGCAGGAAGTAGGCAATGCCTACGAGCTTAGGGGGTAGCTTGCCGATCCCGCCGGGTCCTCCCGTTCCGCCCCCCTACGCGTCCGGGCCGACCAGCGCGTCCGCCGGGTCGTTGACCGGCTGTGGCATGCCGGTCAGGTCTATGACGAAGAGGGGTATCCCGAGATCGTCCGCGCGGGCCCGGGCGTCCTCCGTGTAGCCCGCGAGCGCGAAGTAGACGCTGGTCGCGGAGGCCGTGAGTCCGTTCAGCCAGACGCACTCCACCGCCCGCAGCCCGGCCGGCGCCGTGGTCGGGTCCACCTGGGCGACCAGGCCCGGAGCCCGCAGGTCCACCGTCGCCGCGGGAATCGGGCGTCCGTCGGGCTGCCGCACGTCCCGGAAGCCGAGCCAGCGCAGGTACAGCGCGGCCGTGGCCACCGCGTCACGGGCCGTACGGATGGTCACCGGCCGGAACGCGGGGCGCGGCACGGGTGGGGCCGGCGGCGGCGGAATGTGCGCCGGGCGCCCGTCGGTGGCTCCGCCGGATCCGCCGGTGGGCCCGCCCGCCGGACCGGGCCCGGTGCTGTCCCGATATGGCCGGGCGGTCGCCGGGGACCCGCCGGCCGGACCTGCCGAGGTCCCCGTCGCCTCCAGCGGGTGCACCGGAATGAGGACCACGGTCCCGCACGAACCGCAGCCCAGCTCGGGATGCGGCCACTCGCTCTCGCGCCCGCAGGTCGTGCAGCGCACCGTCACCCAGGTGTCCGACCACGTCCGGTGGGTCAGTGGAACCGGCGGCGCCGCCAGGTCCAGCGGGGGATGGACCGGGCTTCCGCACGCGCAGGGGAAGACCGGGGCGGTGTAGCCGTTCTCGCGCAGGCACGCCGGGCAGCGCACCGGTACCGCTTCCGCCATGAGACCTGGACCCCCTCCGTCGCTGTGCGTAGGTCCATGCTCCACCACCGGCGACCGCCGGGGGGAGGTCGCGCGCCTTTTCCGGGGGTTTCCCGCCGACGGATCAGTGATTTGTACAAGTCGGCGACCGACTTGCGGCTTTTGGTGTCTTCCGGGGTCCCCTACCGCCTTGACGTCGCTGGAGTCGCCGCTTAGCTTGTTCCGTATAGCAGAACAAAACTTCCGGATTACGGAAAAGCCTGACCGCCAGACCCGCAGGAGAACTCGATGCCTCGTATGACAGCCGCCGCCGCTGCAGTGGAGATCCTCAAGCTCGAGGGTGTCGAACAAGCGTTCGGCGTCCCCGGTGCTGCGATCAACCCGTTCTACCGCGAGCTCAAGAACGTGGGCGGCATCGCGCACACCCTCGCCCGCCACGTCGAGGGCGCTTCGCACATGGCCGAGGGCTACACGCGTGCCAAGGCGGGCAACATCGGTGTCTGCATCGGTACTTCGGGCCCGGCCGGCACGGACATGATCACCGGCCTGTACTCGGCGATCGCGGACTCGATCCCGATCCTCTGCATCACCGGTCAGGCCCCGGTCTCGAAGCTCCACAAGGAGGACTTCCAGGCCGTCGACATCGCCTCGATCGCCAAGCCGGTCACCAAGAAGGCCACGACCGTCCTGGAGGCCGCGCAGGTCCCGGGCGTGTTCCAGGAGGCCTTCCACCTGATGCGCTCCGGCCGTCCGGGCCCGGTCCTGATCGACCTCCCGATCGACGTCCAGCTGACCGAGATCGAGTTCGACCCGGAGACCTACTCCCCGCTGCCGGTCTACAAGCCGCAGGCCACCCGCGCCCAGGCCGCGAAGGCCCTGCAGTTCCTGCTGGAGTCCGAGCGCCCGCTGATCGTCGCCGGTGGCGGCATCATCAACGCCGACGCCTCCGACCTGCTGGTCGAGTTCGCCGAGTTGGTCAACGTCCCTGTCATCTCCACCCTGATGGGCTGGGGCACCATCCCGGACGACCACGAGCTGGCCGCCGGCATGGTCGGTGTGCAGACCGCGCACCGCTACGGCAACGCGACGTTCCTGGAGTCGGACTTCGTCTTCGGCATCGGCAACCGCTGGGCCAACCGCCACACCGGTTACAACCTGGACGCCTACACCAAGGGCCGCAAGTTCGTCCACGTCGACATCGAGCCCACCCAGCTCGGCAAGATCTTCGCCCCGGACTTCGGCATCGCCTCCGACGCCAAGGCCGCGCTGGAGCTCTTCATCGAGATCGCCAAGGAGCTCAAGGCCGAGGGCAAGCTGCCGGACTTCTCCGCCTGGACCGCCTCGGCGCAGGACCGCAAGGCGACCCTGCAGCGCCGTACGCACTTCGACAACATCCCCCTGAAGCCGCAGCGCGTCTACGAGGAGATGAACAAGGCGTTCGGTCCCGAGACCCGCTACGTCACCACCATCGGCCTCTCCCAGATCGCGGCGGCGCAGTTCCTGCACGTCTACCGCCCGCGCAACTGGATCAACTGCGGCCAGGCCGGCCCCCTCGGCTGGACCATCCCGGCCGCCATCGGTGCCGCCACCGCGGAGCCGGAGACCCCGATCGTCGCGCTGTCCGGCGACTACGACTTCCAGTTCATGATCGAGGAGCTGGCGGTCGCCGCCCAGCACAAGGTCCCCTACGTCCACGTCCTCGTGAACAACGCCTACCTGGGTCTGATCCGTCAGGCGCAGGGTGGCCTGGGCATCAACTTCGAGGTCAACCTCGAGTTCGAGAACATCAACACCCCCGAGCTGGGTGTCTACGGTGTCGACCACGTCAAGGTCGCCGAGGGCCTGGGCGTCAAGGCCATCCGCGTCACCGACCCGGACAAGCTGGGCGAGGCCTTCGAGGAGGCCAAGAAGCTGGCCCAGGAGTTCCAGGTCCCGGTCGTCGTCGAGGCCATCCTGGAGCGCATCACCAACATCGCGATGAGCAAGACGGTCGACATGAGCGACGTCACCGAGTTCGAAGAGCTCGCGACCGAGCCGGGCCACGCCCCGACCGCGATCAAGGCCCTGCAGGTCTGATCACCCCGCACCACCCGGCGGGCCCCGTCCCTCCGCAAGGAGGGCGGGGGCCGCTCCGCGTTCCGGCGCCGCCGGGCGGCCCCGTACGGCAGCGTCCGTTCGGGGCTTCGTCACGTGTGTCGACCGCCGGGCCGCCCGCACGGGCGGCCCGGCGCAGGACACTGACCGGTGCTCCGCCGCTGCCGCGGGGTACGGGCGGAGAGTGAGGTGGCCGGGGTGACGGAGGCTTCGACGGGCGGGCCGGACCGTGACGGCGACGGCTCCGTCGAAGCCGATGTCGAGCTCGGGGGCTACCGGCAGGAGCTGAAGCGCACGCTGGGCTCCTTCCAGGTGTTCGCGATCTCGTTCGCCTTCATCTCGGTGGCGGTCGGTGTCTTCGGGACCTACGACGAAGTACTCCGCACCGCGGGACCGGTGGGGATCTGGCTCTGGCTGATCGCCGCGGTGGGGCAGACCCTGGTGGCGCTGGTGGTCGCCCAGTTCGCGGCCCGCATCCCGCTCAGCGGTTCCTCCTACCAGTGGGCCTCCCGGCTGGCCGACCCGCGGACCGGCTGGTGGTTCGGGTGGCTGACCTTCTGCTTCCTGGCGATCGCCGTCGTGGCGATCGACAACGCCCTGGCGAGCCAGTCGTTCATGCCGCTCGCCGGCATCGCGGCGGACGAGGACACCGCGCGTGTGATCACGCTCGTGGTGCTGCTCGTCCAGGCCGTCGTCGCCATCGCCTCGACGCGCCTGGTCAGCTGGATCAACTCGGTGGCGGTGGGGCTGGAGGTGGCCCTCGTCGTGGTGGTGACGATCGCGCTCCTCATCGCCGTGGCGGTCACGGGCGACGGCTCGGCGGCCAACCTCACCTCGCGCGGAGTAGCCGCGCACGCGCCCGACTACTTCGCCGTCGGTGGCGGGCTGATGCTGGCGATGATCATGGGTCTCGCCACGCTCGTGGGCTTCGACTCCGCCGCGAACCTCGCGGAGGAGGCCAAGGATCCCCACCGCAGCGTCCCGCGCGCGATCGTGGGCTCGGTCGTCGCCGCGGGAATCCTCGGCATGCTCTTCCTGATCGCGCTGACCGTCGCGATCGAGGACGTCCCGCGGATCAGCGCCGACGGGTCGCCGGTCGCGGCGATCATGCGCGAGAGCCTGGGTCCGGCCGCGGAGAAGGTGCTGCTCGTCGCGATCTCGTTCGCGTTCTTCGGCGCCGGGGTCGTGGTGATGGTCTCCTGCTCGCGGCTGGTCTACGCGATGTCGCGCGACGCACGCTTCCCCGCGCACCGGGTGATGCGGCGGGTGAACCCCCGTACGCGGACACCGATCCCGGCGACCCTGCTGATCCTCGCGCTCGGGTTCGTCCTGATGGTGGCGCTGCCCGGCGCCGCACTGCTGGAGCTGATCACGGCGTCGACGATCCTCCCGGCCGTCGTCTACGGCGCGACGATCGTCCTCTACCTGGCCGTGCGCGGCCGCCTGGGCCGCCGTCAGGGCGCCTTCGACCTCGGACGCCTGGAGCTGCCGGTCGCGCTCTGCGCGCTGGTCTGGACCCTGCTCGCGCTGTTCGTCCTGGTGACGCCGCGGGAGGCGCTGGTCCCCGTCGTGATCGTGGCCGGCCTGCTCCTCCTGGGAGGGCTGTTCTTCCTCGGCATGCTGGTGTTCGACCGCGAGGCGCTGGACACCGAACCCGGCGAGGACATCTTCCGCGAGGGCCGCTGAGGAGCGTTCCCGTTCTGAGGCGGGGTCCTGAGGCGGGGTCCTGCCCGGACACGACAAGGCGCCGAGTCACGGGACCGTC
>NZ_JBGBPT010000042.1:6596-75527 GCF_041106355.1 Streptomyces sp. BF23-19
GCTCTGGTTGTTACCGCCCGACGGTGCGAGGCTGGCGCGACAGGACGTTCGCACCGCCGGGCGGAGTGTGTGGGGAGGTGGGGTCCCCCGCGTGCAGGGGGCTCTGTGCGTAGCCCCTGTACGAAGAGGACGGGATTGGCTGGGACCGTGGCGGGCGGGCGACGAGAACTCCGGCGTCGTCTCCCTCAGGTCAAGAGACGGGCCTCGGAACCCATTACCACCGCACTGGCTCGCTCGCTCGCCACGGTCCTCGTCCTGCCCTCGCCGTGTACCACCCCTCATCCGGGTCCACGGGTCGGGCTGAGCACCCGGGGCCTGACCTCCCGTCAGGCCCCCGGTACATCTGGGTGGCTCAGGCGTCGCGCAGGGCGCGGACGGCCTCCTCGACGCGCTTGCCGTAGTCGGCGTCGGCGGCGTGGAAGTGAGCCAGGTTCTTCTCGATGACGTCTTCCAGGGTGACCTGAGACAGGCCGCCGGCGATGTTCGCCACCAGACGCTGCTTCTCGGCCTCCGACATCAGGCGGTAGAGCTCACCGGCCTGGAAGAAGTCGTCGTCCTTGGTGTGGGCCGGGGCCTCGTGGGTGCCCGTGTAGCCGGAGACGGCCTTCGGGGCGCCCAGCGCCAGACCGGTCTCGGCCGGGCCCTGGTACGAGTTGGGCTCGTAGTTCTTGTCGTGGCGCGAGCCGTTGCGCAGCGCCATGACGCCGTCGCGGCCGTAGTTGTCGGCCTTCGTCGCCTTCGGGGCGTTGACCGGCAGCAGGGTGTGGTTCACACCGAGGCGGTAGCGCTGGGCGTCGGCGTACGCGAAGAGACGGCCCTGGAGCATCTTGTCCGGCGAGGCGGTGATGCCCGGGACGAAGTTGTTCGGGGAGAAGGCGGACTGCTCGACCTCGGCGAAGACGTTGTCCGGGTTGCGGTCGAGGACCAGCCGGCCCACGCGCTGCAGCGGGTAGTCGCTGTGCGGCCACACCTTGGTGAGGTCGAACGGGTTGAAGCGGTAGTCCGCGGCCTCGGCGGCGGGCATGATCTGCACGTGCAGGGTCCACGAGGGGTTCACACCGCGCTCGATGGCCTGCAGCAGGTCGGTCTGGTGCGAGTTCGCGTCCTTGCCGACGAGCTCGGCGGCCTGCTCGCCCGAGAGGCTGCGGATGCCCTGGTTCGTCTTGAAGTGGTACTTGACGAAGAAGGCCTCGCCCTGCTCGTTCGTCCACTGGTACGTGTGGGAGCCGTAGCCGTTCATGTGACGGTACGACGCCGGGATACCGCGGTCACCCATGAGCCAGGTGATCTGGTGCGTCGCCTCGGGGGCGTGCGCCCAGAAGTCCCAGACGTTGTCCGGCTCCTGCTTGCCCGTGAAGGGGTCGCGCTTCTGGGAGTGGATGAAGTCGGGGAACTTGATCGGGTCCTTGATGAAGAACACCGGGGTGTTGTTGCCGACGAGGTCGTAGTTACCCTCTTCGGTGTAGAACTTGAGGGCGAAACCGCGCGGGTCGCGGACCGCGTCCGCGCCGCCGAGCGAGTCGGCGACGGTGGAGAACCGCAGGAAGGTCTCGGTCTTCTTGCCGACCGTGTTCAGGAACGCGGCGCTGGTGTACGCGGTGACGTCGTCGGTCACCTCGAAGTAGCCGTACGCGGCGGAGCCGCGGGCGTGCACCACGCGCTCCGGGATGCGCTCACGGTTGAAGCGGGCGAGCTTCTCCAGGAGCTGCTGGTCCTGGACCAGGAGCGGGCCACCGACGCCGGCGGTGGCGGAGTTCTGATTGTCGGCGACCGGGGCGCCGGACTCGGTCGTCAGCGTGCGCTTCGACATGGTGACCTTCCGTACGGGGTAACTGCTGACGGAAAGCGTCTTCCGTCATGCGGAACAGCCTAATTTCGGCACGAACTAAACGTCAACAGTTTGTTGAACGAAGTTGAAGTGTGAGTGGTGATCCGGACGGCGCCGGCACTTGGGCGCGACAGGACAGGTGTCAGCACCGACGCCATCCGGAAACTCAGGTCCCCTGCGAGAGGGGAGGTGCTCAGATCTGAGCGCCGGAGAGGCGCTCGACCGCGCGGAGCAGGGCGGAGTGGTCCAGGCCGCCGTCACCCTGGGCGCGCAGCGAGGCGACCAGCTGGGCGACGACCGCGCCGACCGGAAGGGCCGCACCGACGTTGCGGGCGGCGTCGGTGACGATGCCCATGTCCTTGTGGTGCAGGTCGATCCGGAAACCGGGCTTGAAGTCGCGGTTCAGGAAGTTGTCCTTCTTGCGGGTCAGGACCGTGGAGCCGGCCAGACCGCCGTTGAGGACGTCCAGGGCGGCCTGGAGGTTCACGCCGGACTTCTCGAGGAAGACGACGGCCTCGGCGCACGCCTGGATGTTCACCGCGACGATGAGCTGGTTGGCGGCCTTCACCGTCTGGCCGGAGCCGTGCGGACCGCACAGGACGATGACCTTGCCGAGGGCCTCGAGGATCGGCAGGGCCGCGTCGAAGTCGGCCTGCTCGCCACCCACCATGATCGACAGGACGGCCTCGATGGCGCCGGCCTCGCCGCCGGACACCGGGGCGTCGATGACGCGGATGCCCTTGGCGGCGGCGTTCTTCGCGAGGTCGATCGAGGTCTGCGGGGTGATCGACGACATGTCGATGATCAGCGCACCGGACTTCGCGTTCTCCAGGATGCCGTTCTCACCGTAGGAGATGGCCTCGACCTGCGGGGAGGCGGGCACCATCGTGACGATGACGTCGGCGTCCGCCACGGCCTCGGCGATCGAGCCGGCCGCGGAGCCACCGGCGGCGGCCAGGCGCTCCAGCTTGTCCTGCTCCAGGGTGAAGCCGGTGACCGAGTAGCCGGCCTTCAGGAGGTTCTCGGCCATGGGGGAACCCATGATTCCGAGGCCGATCCAGGCAATCTTGGGGAGGTTGCTCATGATGAGGGTCCTTCTCTTAATGCTTTGTACGAAAAGTGCGTGAAGTGCCTGGCTGATCGCCCGGACTTTGTCCGACTACTTCGCGGCGCGGGCCTCGGCCGGCAGCCATGCGAAGGAGGCGGCAGCGTCGGCGGCCTTGTACTCCAGGCCTACGTAGCCCTCGTATCCGGCCTTCTTCAGCTGGTCGAGCAGCTCCTCGAGGGGCAGCTCGCCGGTGCCGGGGGCACCGCGTCCCGGCTTGTCCGCGATCTGGACGTGCCCGGTCTTGGCGGCGTACTTTTCGATGACCTCGGAGAGGTCCTCATCGTTCATCGCCAGGTGGTACAGGTCGAGCAGGAACTTGGCGTTGCCGAGGCCGGTGGCCTCGTTCACCTTGTCCACGACCTCGATGCCGGCCGGTGCGCTCACCAGGGGGTAGAGCGGCGACTCGGGCTTGTTGAGGGTTTCGATCAGGAGGATCGCGCCGACGCGGTCCGCGGCCTGGGCCGCCACGACCAGGTTCTTCAGGGCGAGCTCGTCCTGAACGGTCGGCTCCACGCCTTCGACGCGGTTGCCGTACAGGGCGTTCAGCGCCTTGCAGCCCACCGAGGCCGCGAAGTCCGCGGCCACGTTGATGTTGGCGTTGAAGCGCTCCGACTCCGCACCGGGTACCGAGACCGCGCCGCGGTCCGGGCCCGGAAGCTGGCCGGCGTAGAAGTTCAGTCCCACCAGCTGGGTGCCGGCGTCCTCAAGAGCCTTCTTGAGGGCGTCGAGCTCCGACTGTGCGGGGGTGGGGGTCTCGATCCAGGGCCACCACAGCTCGACCGCCGTGAAGCCCGCCGCGGCGGCGGCCGCGGGGCGCTCCAGGAGCGGGAGTTCCGTGAAGAGGATCGACAGGTTCACATCGAAGCGCTGGTCCGTGTATCCCATGAGGGGTGTGCGCTCCTTCCGTATTGCGGAAGTTATTTTCTGTCTGATGGAAGATTGCACGGGGTTCCGCGCCGATGTCAAGTGCGGACTCCCGGAAAATCCGGACCGCGGGGTAGCTTGACGGCGTGCGATTGAGAGTGGAGTTCACGACCGAGCCCTTCGATCTGGAAGAGGCTCCTGCCCATGCCGTGGCGGCCCGCGAGGTCATCCAGAAGGCCCAGCTGGACGCGGTGGACGTCGGCCCGTTCGGCAACACCGCCGAGGGTGAGGCCGACCGGGTGCTGGCCGCGGTGGAGGCGCTGCTGCGCGACTCCCTGGAGGCCGGCGCCACGCGTGTCTCGCTCCAGGTCAATGTGATCGGGGAGGAGATGTCATGACCGAGCCCCGCGACCACCCCTTCGTCACCGCGGTCAAGCCGCTGGTGGACGCCATGGGCGGCGAGCTGATGGATCCGGCCCTGGCGCAGCCCGACGACGTCGTGCTCGCCTGGGAGGGTCAGGACCTGCTGGCCGTGCGCCTGCCGCAGCTCTCGGACTCGCTGGATCACATCCTGGCGGCCCTGGAGCGCCGGTACGGCGTACCGTTGGCCCAGCTGGACCGGAAGTCCAAGCAGGACGTCGTACGGATACTGGAGGCGCGGGGCGCCTTCTCCGTGCGGCACGGCGTGGAAACGGTCGCGGGCGCCCTGGGTGTCAGCCGCTTCACCGTCTACAACTACCTGAACCGGGATGCGAACGCCCCGAAGGGGACCGGCAAGAGCAGCCAGGAGTGAACACAGGCTGACTCACGGTGACGAGCCGCCGCCCAATTCACCCGGGCGGCGGCTTTTGTGTACGGGAAGTTTCAACAAAGTGTTGACGCCGTGTTGTCGAGGGCGTTAGCTATGCGCAGCCCGTCAAAGCAACAACAGGCCACGGAGGCCTACCGTGACTTCGAGTCCGACCCCGGGTCTCACCCGGTTCAACACCTTGGACGACAGCGCGGCCACGGCCGAGCTGCACGAGGTGTGCGCCAGTTCGGCGTGGGGAAGCAAGATGCTCGCCCAGCGCCCCTTCACCACCGCAGAGTCCCTGTTCGCCGCGAACGAAGCCGCCATGGCGGAGCTCACCGCGGAGGACCTGGGCGAAGCGATGGGAGGCCACGCGCCGATCGGCCGGCCGAAGCCGGGAGACCCGACCTCCGCCCGCGAGCAGCGTGGCATGGCCGGTGCCTCGGAGGAGCTCAAGAACGAGCTCCTCGAACTGAACCTGGCCTACCAGGACAAGTTCGGCCACGTTTTCCTCATCTGTGCCACCGGTGCGACCGGTGAGTTCATGCGTGACGCGGTCAAGGTCCGGATCGACAACTCGCCGGAGCGGGAGCGGGAGATCGCCCGCGGCGAGCTCGTCAAGATCAACAAGATCCGCCTCACCCGTCTCGTCGAACTCGCAGAAGCAGAAGGAGCGTGACCATGAGCACCGAGACCACCGCGTCGGTGTCCACGCACATCCTGGACACCAGCATCGGCAAGCCCGCCGAGGGCGTCGCCATCTCCCTGTCGGCCCGCACGGGTCTCGGCGGTGAGTGGGCGGCCCTGGGCGGCTCCGCCACCGATGCGGACGGGCGCTGCAAGGACCTGCCGGCGTTGCCGGAGGGCACCACACACGTGCGTCTCGACTTCGAGACCGAGACGTACTTCGAGAAGAAGCAAGCCGAGGCGCAGCAGGACGCCCCCCGCGTAAGGGACAGCGGTGCGTTCTTCCCCGAGGTCACCATCACATTCGCGGTGAACCCGGGCGAGCATTACCACGTACCGCTGCTGCTCAACCCGTTCGGCTACTCCGTTTACCGAGGGAGCTAGCATGGCCACGATTCTGGGCCAGAACCAGTACGGCAAAGCAGAGAACCGCGTCGTCAAGATCACGCGGGACGGCGACACGCACCACATCAAGGACCTGAACGTCTCGATCGCCCTCTCCGGCGACATGGACGACGTCCACTACTCCGGCTCGAACGCCAACTGCCTTCCGACGGACACCACCAAGAACACGGTGTACGCGTTCGCCAAGGAGTACGGCATCGAGTCCGCCGAGCAGTTCGGCATCCACCTGGCGCGCTGGTTCGTCAACAGCCAGGAGCCGATCAAGCGCGCGCGCATCCGGATCGAGGAGTACGCCTGGGACCGGATCGCCACCTCGGACGCCAACTCCAAGTTCATCGGCTCCGACGAGGTGAACCACTCCTTCGTCCGCCAGGGCATGGAGACCCGCGTCACCCAGATCACGTACGACGGCACGAACTGGGAGGTCATCTCCGGCCTCAAGGACCTCGTCGTCATGAACTCCACGAACTCCGAGTTCTGGGGCTACGTGAAGGACAAGTACACGACGCTGAAGGAGGCCTATGACCGGATCCTGGCCACCCAGGTGTCGGCTCGCTGGCGCTTCAACTGGTCGGACGACGAGCAGCGGATGCCCAACTGGGAGAAGTCCTACGCCGAGGTCCGCAAGCACATGCTGCAGGCCTTCGCGGAGACCTACTCCCTGTCGCTGCAGCAGACCCTGTACCAGATGGGTTCGCGCATCATCAACCACCGTTCGGAGATCGACGAGGTCCGCTTCTCGCTCCCGAACAAGCACCACTTCCTCGTCGACCTGGAGCCCTTCGGCCTCAAGAACGACAACGAGGTGTACTTCGCGGCGGACCGTCCCTACGGTCTGATCGAGGCCACTGTTCTCCGGGACGGCGTCGACGCCCGCATCCCCGTGGACATGACCAACCTCTGACGCGGCACGCGCGCCCCGGGGCCCCGCAGTGGCCCCGGGACCGCGCGACACCCCCAAGCTTCCTGAATCGGCACCCGGACGTATCACACGGGGCGGCAGTACTGTCAGCTGTCAAGGCCCCCGGCTCCGGCACTCAAACCCCCTGGGCCTTGCCGTGCCCGCACCGCCACTGAAAGCACGAGGAAGTCCCATGGCAGCATCGGCAGCCCATGACAGCGCGGTCGAGCGCATCGTCATCGAGAACTGTGCGATCGCGACCGTCGACGCCAACGACACCGAGTACGCCTCGGGCCACGTGGTCGTCGCCGGCAACAGGATCGAGTTCATCGGTGCGGGCAAGGCCCCCGAGAACCTCGACAATGTCGTTCGCCGTATCGACGGCACCGGGCACCTCGTGACCCCCGGTCTGGTCAACACCCACCACCACTTCTACCAGTGGATCACGCGTGGTCTGGCCACCGACCACAACCTCTTCAACTGGCTCGTCGCGCTGTACCCGACGTGGGCGCGCATCGACGAGCAGATGACGTACACGGCCGCGCAGGGCTCCCTCGCCGCGATGGCCAAGGGCGGTGTGACCACCGCGATGGACCACCACTACGTCTTCCCCAAGGGCTCCGGCGACCTGTCCGGCTCGATCATCCGCGCCGCGTCCGAGATGGGTGTCCGCTTCACCCTCGCCCGCGGCTCGATGGACCGCAGCGAGAAGGACGGCGGCCTGCCGCCGGACCACGCCGTCGAGACCCTCGAAGGCGCGCTCGCCGACACCGAGGCGACCGTCAAGAAGTTCCACGACGCCTCCTTCGACTCGATGACCCAGGTCGCCGTCGCCCCGTGCTCCCCCTTCTCGGTCTCCACCGAGCTGCTGAAGCAGGGCGCCGAGCTGGCCCGCCGGCTGGGCGTACGCATGCACACGCACGGCTCCGAGACGGTCGAGGAGGAGCAGTTCTGCAAGGAACTGTTCGGTATGGGCCCGACCGACTACTTCGAGTCGACCGGCTGGCTCGGCGAGGACGTGTGGATGGCGCACAGCGTCCACATGAACGACTCCGACATCGCCGCGTTCGCCCGTACCAAGACCGGTGTCGCGCACTGCCCGTCCTCCAACGCCCGTCTGGCCGCCGGTATCGCCCGCGTCCCGGACATGCTCGCCGCCGGTGTCCCGGTCGGCCTCGGTGTGGACGGCACCGCCTCCAACGAGTCCGGTGAGCTGCACACCGAGCTGCGCAACGCGCTGCTGATCAACCGCCTGAACCCGGTCCACCGCGAGCGCGCCCTGAACGCGCGCCAGGCCCTGCGCCTCGGTACGTACGGTGGCGCCCAGGTCCTCGGCCGCGCCGACAACATCGGTTCGCTGGAGGTCGGCAAGTGCGCCGACCTGGTGCTGTGGAACCTGAACACCTTCCTGCACTCCTCGATCGCCGACCCGGTCACCGCGCTGGTCTTCGGTGCGGCGGCCCCGGTCACCGCGTCGTTCGTGAACGGCAAGCAGATCGTCGAGAACAACCGTCTCCTCTTCGCCGACGAGGACGCCATCGCGGTGTCCACGCGGGCAGAGGCCCAGCGCCTCGCGCGGATCTCCGCGCAGGGCTGATCCCACGGAGTCCGGCCGGGGGGGACGGCCCCCGGCCGGCGCCGCGGACCCGAGCGGGGTCCGTGGGCAGTCGTTCCCGGGTAGCGCCCGAGGAGAGATCCGAAGGCGCCCCGGGGGCGGTGACTCGTGCCATCCGACCCGCGGCGCGCGTATCGCGCCCTTGCCGCGGCACCTCCAGCTCACGATCCGGTCCGGCACGCGCCGGGGGTCCTGAGCCGCACCACAGCGCGGAACCGATGATCGGGCGACTCGTTTCCGCACCCCTTGGGACAAGCATTCGCACCACCACAACCGCATACAGGCTCGACTCGCACCGCTTTCGCACCACCTCCAAGACACCACGTCCCTGCCGGCGTGTTCAACCGAACGGAGGAAGCCGTGGCCCAGGCGCCCAGGTTTCGCAAAGACGCAGTCGCAGTACCGGGGGAACGGGGGGTACCGGAGGAGAAGCATCCGGTCGATGAGACCCTGCCTCCGCTGAAGATGTTCACGAGCGGCCTGCAGCACGTGGCCGCCATGTACGCGGGTGTCGTGGCCCCGCCCATGATCGTCGGCCCGGCCGTCGGACTCTCCGCGACCGAGACCGCCTTCCTGATGGGCGCCTCGCTCTTCACCGCAGGCCTCGCCACCCTCCTCCAGACCCTCGGATTCTGGAAGATCGGCGCCAAACTCCCCTTCGTCAACGGCGTTTCCTTCGCCGGTGTGACCCCGATGATCGCGATCGGCAAGGGGGAGGGGGAGAACGCCCTTCCCATCATCTTCGGCGCGATCATCGTCGCCGGGGTCGTCGGCTTCTTCGCCGCCCCCTACTTCGGCAAGCTCGTCCGCTTCTTCCCGCCGGTCGTGACGGGTACGGTCATCACCCTCATCGGCGTCTCGCTCCTGCCCGTCGCCTTCAACTGGTCACAGGGCGGGAACCACACCGCCACCGACTACGGCTCCATGCGCAACATCGGCATGGCCGCCGTCACCCTGGTGATCGTCCTGCTGATGCGCAAGTTCCTGCGCGGCTTCCTCCAGCAGATATCCATCCTGCTCGGCCTGGTCGCCGGCACCCTCATCGCCCTCCCGCTCGGCATGACCAGCTTCGACGCCGTCAAGAACGCCTCGGTGGTGGGCTTCCCGACCCCCTTCCACTTCGGCGCCCCGCAGTTCCAGGTCGCGGCCGTCATCTCGATGTGCATCGTCATGCTGGTCTGCATGACCGAGTCCACCGCCGACATCCTGGCGCTGGGCAAGATCGTCGGCCGTCCGGCGGACGCGAAGACGATCGAGGGCGGCCTGCGCGCCGACACCCTCGGCAGCGCGATCAGCCCGCTGTTCAGCGGCTTCATGTGCAGCGCCTTCGCCCAGAACATCGGCCTGGTCGCCATGACCAAGGTGCGCAGCCGCTTCGTCGTCGCGGCGGGCGGCGGGATCCTGATCCTGCTGGGCCTGTGTCCGATGGCGGCCTCCGTCATCGGCGTGGTCCCGCTGCCGGTGCTCGGCGGCGCCGGCATCGTCCTCTTCGGCTCGGTCGCGGCCAGCGGCATCCAGACCCTGGCCGGGGCGGCCATGGAGAAGGGCGAGAACGCCCTGATCGTCGCCGCCTCCGTGGGCATCGGCCTGATCCCGATCGCCGCGCCGGAGTTCTACCACGCGTTCCCGAAGGACCTGCTGGTCGTCCTCGACTCCGGCATCAGCACCGGGTGCGTGGTGGCCATCCTGCTGAACCTGGCCTTCAACCACCTCGGTGCCAGGAAGGGCGCGGCCTCGGGGGCCGCGGCGGATCCGGTACCGGTGCACTGAAGCCCGGCCCCTGCCCGGCCCGTCCGGTCCCTGCCCGGCGTCCGGCCTCTGTCCGGGCAGCACGGCGGCGCGTACGCCACCCACTGCGGGTGTGGCGTGCGCGCCGCCGTGTCCGTGTCCGTGCCCCGCTCAGCAGGTCGAGTGGAAGAGCCCGCCGACCCGCCCGTCCAGGGCCAGCCGGTTGTAGATCTCCACGGCCTCGGGCGTCCGCGCCACGTGCACCTCGACCCCGGCCGCCCGGAGCACCTCCAGCGTCTGCGGTACCACCCCGAGGCGGCTCTCCATGCCCTGGCTGAGCACCACCGCCGTCACCCCGAGGTCGAGGAACTCGCTTACCTCCTGCGGCTGGATGCCCGGATCGTGCCGCGTACCGTGCTCGGACCAGTCCCAAGGGCGGCCACCGCCCGGATGGAGCCGCACGTCCTTGCCGGGTGCCAGCCCTTCGGCCTCGATCCGGCCCCACGAGAGGTGCGTGACGCGCGGCGACCGGTCAGCGGGTGGGGTGGGCGTCGGAGGAGTCCACAGCATCAAGTTGCTCATCAGCTCGGCCTGTTCGATCGCGTCGTCCAGGGCGTGGTGCGTGTGGCGGCGCCGCGACAGCAGTTCGCGCGGCATCCGGCCCTTCACGGCGGCCCGTAGCGGCACCCGCGCCTTCGTCGCGTAGAGGGTCTTCATGTCCAGGCAGCCGGAATGGCCGAAGGGGCTGTCCCCACCGAACCGGATCAGGTACCAGTACAGGAAGGTCCAGTCGAAGGAAGCCGGGTAGCCGCACATCACCGGCTGCGCCCCCGTCGACACCTCCCGTACCCAGGCCCGGAACTCGGCCATGGCCACCGCCGGATCGGCGCCCTCCCGCAGCAGACGGTCGCGGTCCAGCCCGCTCACGGCCAGCGCCTCGGGCACGAACTCCTCGCTGATGGGTCGCAACTCCCGGTAGAAGGTGAGCTGTTCGGGATCGGCGGCCGTATACGAAGCGCCGTCCTGGCGGCCCGCGACCGAGGCCCCGAAGCTGATCATCGAATACGGCCCGGGAATGGGCCCGTCGGCCTCGATGTCGACGGAGATGTAGAGACTGGGACGTGTGTCACGGGCTGCCATGCGCCCGAGCATGTCAGCCGGCCACCTGACGATCACCCCCTTTTCCGGGGGCCGCGAGGTGCGGAATCGCCGCCCGGCCGTCCCGGAGGGACCATGGGAAACGGGGTGCCTCGGACCGAAGGAACAGCCATGTTCGCAAACAGCAGGGCATTCAGCGGATTCGCGGTCGACGACCTGGACAAGGCCAGGGAGTTCTACGGCACGACGCTCGGCCTGAACGTCTCGCGGGACGAGGAGATGGGCCTGCTCCGCCTGGACCTCGCGGGTGGCACCACGGTCATGGTCTACCCCAAGGCGGACCACCGCCCCGCGACGTACACGATCTTGAACTTCCCCGTGGACGACGTCGAACGGGTCGTCGACGAGCTCACCGCGCGCGGTGTCGCGTTCGAGCGCTACGAGGGCTTCGAGGCGGACGCCAAGGGCATCGTGCACGGCGAGGACGGCATGCCCACCATCGCCTGGTTCAAGGACCCGGCGGGCAACATCCTGTCCGTGCTGACCGGCCCCGACACCCCCTAGTGGACCTGCGCGTCTAGTACACCTGCGCGTCGGCGTGCTCGCGTACCGCGATCCTGGCCAGCTTCGTCAGCATCATGCCGTTGCGGATGGCGACGATGTAGTCCACGGGCAGTCCGTGCATCCGGGTGCCGGGTCCCCGCAGGGGGTGCCAGTCGAGGGTGAAGAGGGTGTTCTCGCCCCAGGGGTCCAGGTACATGGCGATGCGCGCCGCCCCGAAGGGCTCGGCGCGCGCTTCCAGTTCCAGCCGGCGCTGCGGTTCGCACCTGCGGACGACGCACGTGTCGTCGAGAGTGAGGGGGCCGGTGCCGACCCGGACCTTCAGACGGGCCCCCACCTGCGGCCAGTGCGGGTCCGCGGCGAGGACCTGCCGGGTTCCCGTCACCCACTCGCCGTAGCGGTGGCCGTCGGCCAGCAGGCGCCAGACCTCGGACGGCGTGCTAAGGATCAGGCGGCGGTTCCGGGCCACGCCGATCACGCTCCTTCCGGATCCGGCGCGCCGCGTCGGGACCGCGGTCCGTCGCCCTGTCCGTCACCCCAGATTCGTGCCGAAGGGCCGCTCGCGCAGTCCCACTGACCCGAACGGGCGCCCGGGTGGGCTCCACCGGGCGAGCGGGCGCCCGGGGGGGCCCCCCCGGGCTCCGCCTCGCCCGGTGGAGCCCGCACAGTGGGCCTCCAGGACCGCCTAGGAGGCCGGGGTCAGGAACATGCCCGTCTGGTCCCCGCCCGCGGTGTTCTTGCAGCTGAAGCCGGAGCTCGCGGGCTGGGCCACGACCAGGGCCAGGCAGCGCCCCGCGGCCAGCTGACCGAAGTAGTTCGGGTGCATGGACTCCTGGATCAGCCCCTGCGACTCGTTGTTGTCGATCCAGCGCGCCCACTCGCTCGTCTTCGCCGAGGCCGGCACCGTGGAGGTCACCTGCTTGCTCGCCTTCGCGCACACCTCGCGGCCCTGCATCATGTCCCGCAGGTCCAGGAACTGCGCGCCCTTGGCCGCCGCGACGCCCTTGATCCGGTTCGCGATCTGCGGCACGAGCGAGTCCCGCGCCCAGTCGGAGTCCCGGTTCCAGAAGGGGCAACCGCCGGTGTTGAGTCGGCTCCAGTCGCTCTGGGTGTACCGGTTCTCCGCGCCGCGCGGGATCGGCGACGGGTAGGACTGCAGCACGATCCGGTACGAGGAGTCGGCGTACCCGGCCGCGCGCATCACGGCCCGGATCTCGTCCACGGACTTGCCGACCTTGCCCATGACCGCGTCGATCTTCTGGTCGACCCCGTACTGCTGGTCGTCGTAGCAGTACGAGTTCCACAGGACGAAGTCGAGCGCGCAGTCCGTGATGATGTCGGCGAAGCCGAGGTCGTTGCCGCCGATGGACAGGGCGATGACCTTGACGTCGTGGCTCGCGGCCACCGCGGCGAGCTGATCGGCCTGGGGGGCCTCGCCCTTGTAGGAGACGCCGCCGTTGGAGGAGCGGAACACGTTGTCCGAGACCGCCCCGGAACACGCGAGGTTCACGGCGACATCGGCGATCGCCCCGGCGCTGCGCACCTCTGCCGAGTCGGAGCGGTGGCATCCGCCCGCGGTGGTCCCGTAGACCTTGGCGGGGTCGTAGGTGCTGCCGCTGACCCAGCCCCGGTCGGTCCCGTTCCGGCTGCCGCTGTTGGTCAGGCTGTTGCCCTTCCAGCGCCCGGCCTCGCCGGAGATGTAGCTGTCGCCCATGGAGACCACGGCGGTGGGTCCGGTCCCCGGGCTCGCGGCGGAGGTTCCGGCACCGCCGGCCAGCAGTGCGCTGACGGCGAGCGGCACGACCATTCCGGCTCCGGCCAGCCGTCGCACCCGACTGCGGTCCCGGTCCTTGCTGACGTTGCGGAATCCGATCACTGCGGAACTCCTGCGTTCGGCCACGCCGAAGTCGGCGACGACTGCGTCGCGTGGCTGGGAAGTGGGGGTACCGCCGGCCGGTGGCATCGGAAAGGTGACACGGGCCCACTTGTTACCGCTAGGTACAGTTACGTTACGAACGAGTAACGACCGACCGGTCGTTCGGGAGCTGATTCCTCCTGTTGTGGAACGCAAACGGCTCCGCCCCCGTGCCGTGGGGCGACGGGGGCGGAGCCGGCAGGCTTCGACCGCTGTGCGTTTCGGTCGAATGCGGGTATCAGCCGACCAGCTGGTCGTACGCGGGGAGGGTGAGGAAGTCCGCGTAGTCCGCGTCCAGGGAGACCTGGAGGAGGAGGTCGTGGGCCTGGTTCCACTTGCCGGCCGTGAAGGCTTCCTCGCCGACCTCGGCGCGGATGGCGGCCAGTTCCTCGGCGGCGATCTTGCGGGTCAGTTCGGCCGTGGCCGTCTCGCCGTTCTCGAACACGACCCCCGCGTTGATCCACTGCCAGATCTGCGAGCGCGAGATCTCGGCGGTGGCCGCGTCCTCCATCAGGCCGAAGATGCCGACGGCGCCGAGGCCGCGCAGCCATGCCTCGATGTAGCGGATGCCGACCTGGACCGCGTTGCGCAGGCCCTCGTACGTCGGCCGCGCGTCCAGGGAGTCGATCGCGATGAGCTCGCCCGGGGCCACCGAGACGTCCTCGCGGAGCCGGTCCTTCTGGTTCGGCTTCTCGCCGAGCACCGCGTCGAAGGAGGCCATCGCGATCGGGACCAGGTCGGGGTGGGCGACCCAGGAGCCGTCGAAGCCGTCGCCGGCCTCACGGTCCTTGTCGGCCTTGACCTTCTCGAAGGCGACCTTGTTGACCTCGGCGTCCTTGCGGGACGGGATGAAGGCCGCCATGCCGCCGATGGCGTGCGCGCCGCGCTTGTGGCAGGTGCGGACCAGCAGTTCGGTGTACGCCCGCATGAACGGGGCGGTCATCGTCACCGCGTTGCGGTCCGGCAGGACGAACTTCTCGCCGCCGTCACGGAAGTTCTTGACGATGGAGAAGAGGTAGTCCCAGCGGCCCGCGTTCAGGCCCGCCGCGTGGTCGCGCAGCTCGTAGAGGATCTCCTCCATCTCGTACGCGGCGGTGATCGTCTCGATGAGGACGGTCGCGCGGACGGTGCCCTGGGGGATGCCGACGTAGTCCTGGGCGAAGACGAAGATCTCGTTCCAGAGGCGAGCCTCCAGGTGCGACTCCGTCTTCGGCAGGTAGAAGTACGGGCCCTTGCCGAGGTCGATCAGGCGCTTCGCGTTGTGGAAGAAGTACAGGCCGAAGTCCACGAGCGAGCCGGAGGCCGGGCCGCCCTCGAACCGCAGGTGACGCTCCGCCAGGTGCCAGCCGCGCGGGCGCATGACGACGGTGGCGAGCTGGTCCGCGGGCTTCAGCGCGTACGCCTTGCCGGTGCGCGGGTCGGTGAAGTCGATGCGACGCTCGTAGGCGTCGATGAGGTTGAGCTGGCCGAGGACGACGTTCTCCCAGGTGGGAGCGGAGGCGTCCTCGAAGTCGGCGAGCCAGACCTTGGCGCCCGAGTTCAGGGCGTTGATGGTCATCTTGCGGTCCGTCGGGCCGGTGATCTCCACACGACGGTCGTTCAGCGCGGCCGGGGCCGGCGCCACCTTCCAGTCGCCCTCGCGGACCTGTGCGGTGTCCGGGAGGAAGTCGAGGGTGGAGGTCCGGGCGATCTCGGCGCGGCGCTCGCCGCGACGGGCGAGGAGCTCGGCACGGCGCGGGGCGAACCGCCGGTGGAGCTCGGCCACGAAGGCGAGGGCCGCTTCGGTGAGGACTTCGTCCTGCCGGGGCAGGGGCTCGGCGTCGACGATGGCCAGCGGGGACGGCGCTGGTGCGGACATAACTGTCACTCCTTCAGCGGCGGTGCCTGGCGGCCGCGGGGAATGCTCGCGCGAGACGGCACGCAGTGCCGTCGGGTGTGGAGAGTTCCGAAATACGGTCGCGGGCGCCGTCTGTGGGTTCAGGGCGCTTCTGACCAGTGGATAGTAATTTCCTCATGGTGGAAGTTCAATGGTTTGTTGATGTCGAGATTCTCTGAGTCGACAGATTCCACTTGTCCGTGGCCCTCAGTGCCACTGTCGTCACGCGGTGCTCAGAGGAGTCGTGCCAGGTCGGGCGGTGTGTCGATGTCGAAGGCCTCCGCGACGTCGGAGCACTCCACCAGCATGAGCTCTCCGGCGTGGCGCGCCAGATGGACCCGGGCCCCCTTGTCGCCCGTCGCCGTCGCCGCGATGTCCGCCCAGCGGTCCGCGCCGAACAGCACGGGATGCCCGCGCTCCCCGTCGTACGCCGCCGCCACCAGGCTCGTGGGGGAGCGGTACGCCGCCAGCACCCGGGCCACGGCCACCGGGCCGATGCCCGGCTGGTCCACCAGTGAGACCAGGGCCGCGCCGGCGCCCGTACCGGCCAGGGAGGTGAGGCCCACCCGCAGGGAGGAGCCCATCCCCTGCGCCCAGTCCGGGTTGTCCACGACCACGCAGCCGGCCAGGTCCGCGCGCTCGCGGACCTCGGCCGCCGAGGCGCCGAGCACCACGTGCACCGGACCGCAGCCCGCCTCGCGCAGGACCCGTACGGCGTTCTCGACCAGCGGGCGGCCGCGATAGGGGAGCAGCGCCTTGGGCCGCCCGCCGAGCCGACGGCCGCCGCCGGCCGCCAGGAGCAGGCCCGCGATCACGGGGGAGCCCGGGATCAGGGGCGGACCGGAGTGTGTGTGGGATGACATGCCACCGATTCTCGCCCCTGCGTGCGCGCGAGTGACCGCCGCGCCAGGGCGCGCCGTACGGCGGCCGGCACGGCCCCGATCCGCAGCGGACGGGCGATCCGGTTCTCGGTGGCGGCCAGCAGGGCGCGTTCGTCACGGTCGGTCAGCATCTCGGTATCTCCTTGCCAATCGAGGGCCAATACGGCGAGTCTGGTCCTCGATTGGCCTGGCCGTCAGAGCCAATCAGGGGAGGTTGGCATGGCAAACGGGCGAGTGGTCCAGACAGCGGACAGAACCATCGGCAGCCGCCGGCTCGCGGCCCTGCTGCCCGCCGACGTCCTGGCCCGCCCCGGCTACCGGGCGCTCGCCGACGCCGTCCGCACGCTGATCCTCGACGGCCGCATCGCCCTGCACGTGCGACTGCCCTCCGAACGCGAGCTCGCCGAGGCGGTCGGCGCCAGCCGGGCCACCGTCACCGGCGCCTACGACCTGCTGCGCGAGAGCGGCTACGTACGCAGCCGGCGCGGCTCCGGCACCTGGACCGAGCTCCCGGACGGCCACCGCCCGGTCGGCGCCCACGCCCTCCTCGGCGCCGGCGGCTACAGCGCCGACGGCGATCCCGGCGTCGACCTCGCCATCGCCGCGATGGGCGCCCCGGAGGACGGCCTCGCCGCCGCCTTCGCCTGGGCGGCGCCCAGGCTGCCCCGGCTCGCCCGGGACCCCGGCTACCACCCCTTCGGCCTGCCCGACCTCCGTAGCGCCGTCGCCGACCGCTTCACCCGGCGCGGGCTCCCCACGCGCCCCGAGCAGATCCTGGTGACGGCCGGCGCCCAGCAGGCCTTCTCGCTGGTCGTCAGCCTGCTCTGCCGCCCCGGGGACCGGGTCGTGACCGAGAACCCGACCTACGCCAACGCCCTCGACGCCCTGCGCCACGCACGGCTGCGCACCGGATCCATCGCCGTCTCCGACGCGGGCTGGGACCTGGAGATAGCCGAGTCCACCCTGCGCCAGACCGTGCCCAGGCTGGCCTACGTGATCCCCGACTTCCACAACCCGACGGGCGCGCTGATGCCACCGGAGCAGCGGCTGCGCCTGCTCGCGGCGACCCGTGCCACCGGGACCTGGCTGGTCGTCGACGAGACGATCGCCGACATCGCGCTGGACGTACCCGCCCCCGCGCCGCTGGCCTCCCTCGCCCCGCGCGGCGGTGCGGACCACGTGATCACCATCGGCTCGCTCAGCAAGACGCACTGGGGCGGGCTGCGGGTGGGGTGGATCCGGGCCTCCGCGAAGATGATCACGGAGCTGACGGCCGTGCGGGTCTCCGCCGACATGACCGGCTCGGTGCTCGACCAGCTGGTCGCGCTCCCGCTGCTGGACGACATGGACCGGGACCTGCCCGCCCGGCTGGCGCAGCTACGGAGCCGACGCGAGGCCCTGGTCCGGGCGCTCCAGCGGTACACCCCGGAATGGTCCTGGCAGGTTCCGCCGGGCGGCCTCTCGCTCTGGGTCGACCTGGGCGAGTCGGTCAGCTCCGCCCTGTCCGAGCGGGCCGCCGCGGCCGGGGTGCACATCGGCCGCGGCGCCCGCTTCGGGGTCGACCCGGGCACCTTCGAACACCGGCTCAGGATCCCGTACACGCTCCCCGCCGACCGGCTCGACGAGGGCGTCCGCCGCCTCGCGAGCGCCTTCCACGACGGGGTGCCGCTGCCGTCGGCGGTGGAGCGGCCGCACTGGGTGGCTTGAGGGGAGTTTCTCCGTGGGCCTTATGCGGCCTCGCGGAAGTACCGGTTCGCCGCCGGGCGGAACATCAGCACCACCGCCGTCAGCACGGCCGCCAGGTGGACCGTCCTGCTGATGGCGAAGACCCACTCCAGGGCGTCCGCGCGGGCGAGCGCGTCGGCGAGGGACCCGCCGTCGAGGAGGTACCCGAGCGGTTCGACCACCAGCGAGGCGGTGCCGAGGACCCCGAGCCCGATCGCCAGGGTGATCCGGGCCCAGCCGGCGCCGCGGCGCATGCGTACGGCGACCAGCACGGCGGCGGTGAACACCACCAGCCGCACCGCCAGACCCGCGCCGAAGCCTTCGGCCGGATCCCGGCCCACCATCAGCGCGGTCTCGAAGGCGCCCGCGGCCACGGCGGTGACCCAGAGCGCGAAGGCGGCGCGCACGGCGGGCGGCGGGCCGGCGGCGGGGCGCTCCGCCGCCCGGCGCGCGGGGATGAAGGTGGCAGGCATCATGGGCTCGCTCTCGCTGCGGTGACTCGACGACTCGACACCCCGATGCTCCCGCCGCCCCGCACCCCGGCACCCGCCTGCTGCCCGGCCTGTCCGCCCGGGGGCAGACCCCCCTACGGGGTGCGGATCAGCCGGCGGGTGGCGGCCGCCGCGACCGCCGAGGTGCGGGAGTCGACGCCGAGCTTGGCGTAGATGTGCACCAGGTGGGATTTGACGGTGGCCTGGCTGAGGAAGAGCCTCTTGGAGATCTGCTGGTTCGACAGGCCGTCCGCGACCAGCTGCAGCACCTCCAGCTCCCGCTTCGTCAGCGCCTCCGCCGGGGTCCGCATCCGGTCCATCAGGCGTAGCGCCACCGCCGGGGCCAGGGCCGACTGGCCCGCCGCGGCCGTGCGGACGGCCGCCGCGAGCTCCTCCGGCGGGGCGTCCTTGAGCAGGTAGCCGGAGGCGCCCGCCTCCACCGCCGCCAGGATGTCCGCGTCCGTGTCGTACGTGGTCAGCACCAGCACCCGGGGCGCGCCCGGGCGGGCGGTGATCAGGGCCGTGGCCTCGGAGCCGTGCATACCGGGACCGGGACCGAACTGCAGGTCCATCAGGACCACGTCCACCGGTTCACGAGCGGCCAGCTCCACCGCCCGCTCGGCGGTCGCCGCCTCGGCCACCACCGCGAAGTCCGGTTCGGTGTCCAGCACCGCGCGCAGCCCGGCCCGGACCACCGGGTGGTCGTCGGCGAGCAGGAGACGGACGGTCACAGGGCCTCCACGGCGTGCGGACGTTCCGCGTGTTCGAGGTGTTCGAGGGGCAGCGGCAGGGTGACGGCCACGGCGGTGCCCTGGCCGGGGTCGGACTCCACGGTGAACAGCCCGCCCAGGGTCTCGGCGCGCGAGCGCATCGCGGGCAGCCCGAAACCGCCGTCGCCGGAGCCCACCGAGCCCGGTGACACCGACGCCGGGTCGAAGCCGTGCCCGTCGTCGACGATGTCCAGGGTCACCGAGGCGTCCATGAACGTCAGGGTGATCTCGGCGCGCCCGGCCCGCGCGTGCCGCACCACATTGGCCAGCGCCGACTGGGCGATCCGCAGCAGGGCCACCTCGTACGGGGTGGGCAGCACCCGCGGGGTGCCGCTCAGCGAGAACCGCACGCGCGGCCCCGGGACCCCCGCGCACAGCCGCTCCAGCGCGGCCGCCAGTGACCCGTGCTCCAGGTCCGGCGGGGTGAGGGCCCGTACGAAACGGCGGGCCTCGGCGAGGTTCTCCTGGGCCGCCTCGCGCGCCCGGGCGATGTGCTCCAGCGCCGGGGCCTGCGCCGGCAGCGCCCGCTCGGCCGCCCGCAGCAGCAATTGGATGGAGGACAGGCCCTGGGCGAGGGTGTCGTGGATCTCCCGGGCCAGCCGCTCCCGCTCGGCCAGGATCCCGGCCCCCCGCTCGGCCGCGGCCAGCTCGGCCCGGGTGGTGATCAGCTCCTCGATCAGCTCCCGGCGGCGCTCGCTCTCGCGGTACAGCGCCTGGTAGCCCAGTACGGTCGCCACCGCCACCGCCCCGCCCAGCAGCGGCCCGAGGAAGGCCCCGGGGGTCGCCGCGCCGCTGTGCGCGACGAACCCGCCGATGGCCGCGCAGGCGGTCACCGCGACGGCCGTGACCCCCCAGCGCAGCCGCAACAGCTGCAGCTCCAGGAAGTACAGCGGGAAGGCGATCCACAGCCCGTCGGGGGAGACCACGAGCAGGCCCGCCCAGGTCGCGCCGAGCCCGGCCAGCCACAGCGCCCCGGCGCGCGGCGAGCTGTGCACGGCGGGGGCCCGAACGCCGCCCGCGTAGACGAGGGCGAGCACCGCGCAGGCGGCGATCACCCAGCCTGCCCGGGCTGCGGAATCGGTGACGGCCCGCCCGGCGGCGAGCGCGAGCAGGCCGAGGAGCAGCGCGTGCAGGCACAGCCGCAGCACCTTGGACACGGGCGTCAGGGCACGCGTGGCGGGGGAGACGGAGGAAACGGGAGCAGTCATGTCCGGACCAGCGTAAGTGGGGGCGGACCGGCCCCGGTCAACCGAAAGTTTGATGTCCGGACGCACCCTTCGATACGAGGATCACTACGGTGGCGCGATGCCTTGTGTCCACGCGGAAGACCAAGGTGGGGAACATGTTCGTCGCATGGAGAGATCTACGGTTCGCCAAGGGCCGATTCGCCCTCATGGGCTCGGTCGTGCTGCTCATCACGCTGCTGGTGGGACTGCTGTCCGGGCTCACCTCCGGCCTGGCCCGGGAGAACATCTCGGCCATCACCGGTCTGCCCGCCACGCACCTGGCCTTCGCCGCGCCCACCGGGGACCAGAAGGTGTCCTTCACCAACTCCCAGGTGGCCGAGCCCGCCTGGCTGGCCTGGCGCGAGCGGCCCGGGGTGAAGGCGGCCGAGCCGCTCGGCATCCGCACCACCAACGCCGTCTCGGGTGAGCGCACCGCCGCGGTCTCGGTCTTCGGGGTGGCCTCCGCCGGGGGGCTCGCACCGCGGAACGCGGGTCTCACCCAGGGCCAGGTGGTCCTCACCGAGAAGGCCGCGAAGGAGCTGGGCGGCCTGACCGCCGGGGCCAAGCTCAAGATCGGCCCGCTGGAACTGACCGTGGCGGGCGTGTCCGGGACCGCCGCCTACAGCCACACCCCGGTCGTCTGGATGGACCTGGGCGACTGGCAGCGCGTCGGTAACCCCGGCACCTCCATCGACACCCTCGCCACCGTCGTCGCCGTCTCCGCCGGCGCCGGTGCGGACCTCGCCGCCGCGGACAAGGCCGCCGCGACCCAGGCGCAGACCGTGGACGAGGCCCTGGGCGCCATCGGCTCGTACCAGGCCGAGAACGGCTCGCTGCAGCTGATGCGCGGCTTCCTCTTCGCCATCTCCGCCCTGGTCATAGGGGCCTTCTTCACGGTGTGGACGATCCAGCGCAGCGGGGACATCGCCGTCCTGAAGGCACTGGGTGCTTCCACCCCGTACCTCCTGAAGGACGCCCTCGGCCAGGCCGTCGTGATGCTCGCCATCGGTACCGGGCTGGGGACCGCGCTCGCCGCCGGCTTCGGCGCGCTGATCAGCGGCGGCCCCGTGCCCTTCGTCCTCGACGCCGCCACGGTGCTCGTCCCCGCCGCGATCATGATCCTGCTCGGCGCGCTGGGCGCTGCCCTGTCCATCCGGCGGATCACCGCCGTCGACCCGCTGACCGCCCTCGGGAGCGCCCGATGACCCTCCTCGTCCACGACGTCACGCTGACCTACCCCGACGGCGAGAGCCGGCTCACCGCCCTGGACGCGGTCGGCCTGGAGGTGCCCGCCGGCACGCTGACGGCGGTCATCGGGCCCTCGGGCTCCGGCAAGTCCAGCCTGCTCGCGGTGGCCGCCACCCTCGTCACCCCGGACTCCGGCCGGGTCGTCGTCGCGGGCCAGGACACCACGGAGCTCGGCCCCGCCGAGAAGTCGGCCCTGCGCCGGGAGAAGATCGGCATCGTCTTCCAGCAGCCGAACCTGCTGGCCTCGTTGACCGCCGCCGAACAGCTCCAGGTCATGGCGCACCTTTCCGGCCGCCCCGCGCGCGCGGTGCGCAGGCGGGCGCTGGAGCTGCTGGACGCGGTGGGTCTGGCCGACAAGGCCGACAAGCGCCCCCACCAGCTCTCCGGCGGTCAGCGGCAGCGGATCAACATAGCCCGCGCCCTGATGAACGAGCCCGCGGTGCTGCTGGTCGACGAGCCGACCAGCGCGCTGGACCACGAGCGCGGCGCGGCCGTGCTCGACCTGCTGGTCACCCTGACCCGGGAACGCTCCACGGCCACGGTGCTGGTCACGCACGACCACGCCCACCTGGAGCGGATGGACCGCACGGCGACGATGACGGACGGCGGCCTGACGCTCGCCGCCGCCCCGGTGCGTTGAGCGGCACGGACCCGGACCAGGCATAGGCGAAGGCCCCGGCCGTCCCTCGAAGCGAGGGGCGGCCGGGGCCTTTTCCGTAGGACGGTGCGAACCTACGCGGGGCTCTGGTTGGCCAGCGCCACCGAGAGCTCGGCGGCCACGCCCTGCAGGATCGGCACGAAGGACTCGGCCACCGCCTCCGTGACCCGGCCCGCCGGACCCGAGATGGAGATCGCGGCGGCGGTCGGCGAGTTCGGCACCGACACGGCGAGGCAGCGGACTCCTATCTCCTGCTCGTTGTCGTCGACCGCGTAGCCCACCTTGCGGACCTGCTCCAACGCGTCGAGGAAGCCGTCGGGCGTGGTGATGGTCTTCTCGGTCGCCGCCGGCATCCCGGTGCGGGCCAGCAGGGCCCGTACCTCGTCGGCCGGGGTGTGGGCGAGGAGCGCCTTGCCCACACCGGTGGAGTGCGGCAGCACCCGGCGGCCGACCTCGGTGAACATGCGCATGGAGTGCTTGGAGGGCACCTGGGCGACGTAGACGATCTCGTCGCCGTCGAGGAGGGCCATGTTCGCCGTCTCCCCGGTCTCCTCGACCAGACGGGCGAGGTAGGGACGGGCCCAGGTACCCAACAGGCGCGACGCGGACTCGCCGAGGCGGATCAGACGGGGGCCGAGGGCGTACCGTCGATTGGGCTGCTGGCGTACGTAGCCGCACGCCACCAGCGTGCGCATCAGGCGGTGGATCGTGGGCAGAGGCAGACCGCTGGCGGCGGAGAGCTCGCTGAGGCCGACCTCACCCCCGGCATCGGCCATGCGTTCGAGCAGGTCGAAGGCGCGCTCGAGGGACTGGACGCCACCGCCGGCGGCGGGGGTCTTCGAGGAAGCGTCGGTGGTGCTGGCGCTGGACGTCGGCACGGCGCGGTCCTTTCGGTGCTGGCAGGCAAGGGAGCAGCCTACCCGGCGGTCGGCGTCCGTCCCAGTGCTGGGGTCGAGGTCGTCGCCGCCGGTCAGAGAGGGTTTGTCCTGGTGGCGGACGTCCTCCGGAAGTTATCCGCCCGGTTCCCGGTGGTGATAGCTACATTCTGTATAGCGAAATCTTAATTCCATCCTGTGGAAACATCCAATTGCGGTCCTGGTGGGTCGGTGGTCCGTCCGGACGCTCTTGACTGGGTACCGATCGCCGGGAAGACTCCGTCAACAGAACGTTGAATTTCGCTCTGTGGAAGTAGATGGGGAGGTTCGGTGGCCGACGTGGCTGTGGAACTGGTACTGCGCTCGACGCGCGTCATCACCCCCGAGGGGACGCGCGCCGCTTCGGTGGCCGTCGCCGGCGGGAAGATCGCGGCCGTGCTGGCCTACGAGGCCGAGGTACCGGCCGGAGCCCGGCTGGAGGACTTCGGCGACGACGTCCTGCTCCCCGGCCTGGTCGACACCCACGTCCACGTCAACGACCCGGGTCGCACCGAGTGGGAGGGCTTCTGGACGGCCACCCGCGCCGCGGCAGCCGGCGGCATCACCACGATCCTCGACATGCCGCTGAACTCCCTGCCGCCGACCACGACGACCGACAACCTGCGCGTCAAGCAGGAGGTCGCCCGTGCCAAGGCGCACGTGGACGTCGGCTTCTGGGGCGGCGCCCTGCCGGACAACGTGAAGGACCTGGCGCCGCTGCACGACGCCGGCGTCTACGGGTTCAAGTGCTTCCTGTCGCCCTCGGGCGTGGACGAGTTCCCCGAGCTCGACCAGGAGCAGCTGGCCACCTCCCTCGCCGAGATCACCGGCTTCGGTGGCCTGCTCATCGTGCACGCCGAGGACCCGCACCACCTGGACGCCGCTCCCGTCGTCCCGGGCCCCAAGTACGCCGACTTCCTCGCCTCCCGGCCGCGCGACGCCGAGAACACCGCGATCGGCAACCTGATCGCCCAGGCCAAGCGGCTGAACGCCCGCGTGCACGTGCTGCACCTGTCCTCCTCCGACGCCCTGCCGCTGATCGCCGCCGCCAAGGCCGAGGGCGTCAAGATCACCGTCGAGTCCTGCCCGCACTACCTCACCCTCACGGCCGAGGAAGTGCCGGACGGCGCCAGCGAGTTCAAGTGCTGCCCGCCCATCCGCGAGGCCGCCAACCAGGACCTGCTGTGGGACGCGCTCGCCGACGGCACGATCGACTGCATCGTCTCCGACCACTCGCCCTCCACCGCGGACCTGAAGACCGACGACTTCTCCACCGCGTGGGGCGGCATCTCCTCCCTCCAGCTGGGCCTTCCCGCCATCTGGACCGAGGCGCGCCGCCGCGGCCGGACCCTGGAGGACGTCGTCCGCTGGATGTCCGCGGCCCCCGCCGCCCTCGCCGGGCTGGCGCAGAAGGGCGCGATCGCGGTCGGCCGCGACGCCGACTTCGCCGTCCTGGCCCCTGAAGAAACGTTCACTGTGGACCCGGCCGAACTCCACCACCGCAACCAGGTCACGGCGTACGCGGGCAAGACCCTGCACGGCGTCGTGAAGTCCACCTGGCTGCGTGGCGCGCGGATCGCCGACCACGGCACCCCGACCGAGCCCACGGGCCTCCTCCTCGAAAGGCAGAACTGACCAGTGGCGATTGAATCCTTCACCGGCAACGCGAACCCGTACGGAGGCGGCGACCCGTACGCGGACTACCGCAGCGCGGAGTTCCCCTTCACCCAGTACGCGAACCTCGCCGCCCGTGAGCTGGGCGCCGGTGTCATCGCCGCCAACGACGAGTTCTTCGCCCAGCGCGAGAACCTGCTGATCTCCGAGGCCGCGCACTTCGACCCCGAGGACTTCGGCCACAAGGGCAAGGTCATGGACGGCTGGGAGACCCGCCGCCGCCGTGGCGTCTCCGCCACCCAGCCCTGGCCGACCCCCGAGGACCACGACTGGGCGCTCGTACGCCTGGGCGCCCCCGGCATCATCCGCGGCATCGTGGTCGACACCGCCCACTTCCGCGGCAACATGCCGCAGGCCGTCTCCGTCGAGGCCACCAACTGGGCGGGCGCCCTCGCGCCGACCCCGGAGGAGCTCCAGGGCGACGACGTGAAGTGGACGACCGTCGTCGCCCGCACCCCGGTCGGCGGCCACGCGGCCAACGGCTTCGAGGTGGACGCCGAGCAGCGCTTCACCCACCTGCGCGTCAACCAGCACCCCGACGGTGGCATCGCCCGCCTGCGCGTCTACGGCGAGGTCCTGCCCGACCCGAAGTGGCTCGACGCGCTCGGCTCCTTCGACGTGGTGGCCTTGGAGAACGGCGGCTCCGTCCAGGACGCCTCCAACCGCTTCTACTCCCCGCCGACCAACACCATCAACCCGGGCCGCTCCCGCAAGATGGACGACGGCTGGGAGACCGCGCGCCGCCGCGACAACGGCAACGACTGGATCCGCTACCAGCTCGTCGCCGAGTCCGAGATCCGCGCCGTCGAGATCGACACCGCGTACCTCAAGGGCAACTCGGCCGGCTGGGCCTCGCTGTCGGTCAAGACCGGCGAGGAGGGCGAGTGGACGGAGTTCCTGCCGCGCACCCGCCTGCAGCCCGACACCAACCACCGCTTCGTCCTGGACGCCCCGGCGGTCGGTACGCACGTCCGGATCGACATCTTCCCGGACGGCGGCTTCTCCCGCCTGCGCCTGTACGGCTCCCTGACGGAGTCCGGCGCGACCGCGCTGACGGCCCGCCACCAGGAACTGGGCGGCTAGTCACACCGTGCGCGAAGCCCGCCCCGGGGCCGACACCCTCGAGGCGGGCTTCGCCGGCGTTCGAGGCCGGAATCCGGATCGAGCCCCCCAGCTCAGCCTCGCCGGCGTTTGAGGCGCGGGGTCCGGGGCGGAGCCCCGTGGTACGGACCCGCACCGGACCGCCGGGGGCGCGGCCCCGCAACCCGCCCGCACGCCCGGCCTGAGGGCCCCGCACGCCCGGCCTGAGGGCCCCGCACGCCCGGCCCGAGGGCTACGCGGCGTGCCCGCCGTCCACCGCGAACTCCGCCCCCGTCACGTACGAGGCGTCCGGGCCCGCGAGGAAGGACACCACGGCCGCCACCTCCCGCGGCGCCGCGAACCGCCCGAGGGCCGTCATCGCCGCCTGCGGCCCCGCGTAGGGTCCGTCCGCCGGGTTCATGTCCGTGTCCACCGGCCCCGGGTGCACGATGTTCGCGGTGATCCCGCGCCCACCCAGCTCCCGGGCGAGTGCCTTGGTCAGCCCGGTCAGCGCCGACTTGCTCATCGCGTAGAGCGTCCCGCCCGGACCCGGCACCCGCTGGGTCATGCAGCTGCCGATCGTGATGATCCGCCCGCCGGACCCGAGGTGCGCGGCCGCGGCCTGCGTCGTGTGGAACACCCCGCGCACGTTGACCGCGAGCACCCGCTCCACGTCGGCGTGGGCCAACTCCGTCAGTGGCCCGAGCACGCCCACACCGGCGTTGTTGACGAGCACGTCGAGCCGGCCGAACCGCCGTACGGTCTCCGCGACGGCGTTCGCGACCTGGGCGGCGTCCCGCGCATCGGCCCGCAGCGCGACGGCCCGCCGCCCGAGCGCCTCGACCTTCCCGACGACCTCGGCCGCGGCCTCCGCGTCGCTGACGTAGGTGATCGCGACGTCGGCGCCGTCCTCGGCGAGCCGCAGTGCGACTGCCGCCCCGATGCCCCTGCTTCCACCGGTCACCAGGGCCACGGTGTTGTTGCTGCCCATGCCGTTCCTCCGCATCGATTGGTTGCGAATTCAATCAAATCCCCCCGGGATCCACCCCGCTGGCAGGAATCCGACCTCGCGTTCCGGGGAACGCCGGAGCGCCCTGCCAGGAGTGATCTCCTGGCAGGGCGCTCGCGGTCACCGCTGTTCGTCCTGGCTATCCGATGGTCAGGAAGGTGTTCCAGCCGTCCTCGTCACGGCCGATGGGGGCGCCGACGGTGCTGGTTCCGCCTTGGAAGAGCCACTGGTTCTCGTTGTTCCCGACGGCCCAGATGTCGGGGATGCCGTCACCGTTGGCATCGGGAGTACCGAGGACCTTGGGGTAGGCGGCCCTGCCCCAGCCGGTGGTGGCGTAGGTGTAGTCCTCGCCGCCTTCGGCGTTCGCCTTGGACTCCAGGGACGCGAGGTCGACTCCGCCGTTGACTCCCGGCTTGCCCTTGCGCAGCGCCAGGCCGCGGTTGGCGTTGGTGTTGTCCCGGAAGATCAGGTCCGGGACCTTGTCCCCGGAGACGTCGCGGACGCCGACGATGTCGCGGCCGGCCCAGCCGGTGGCCATCTTCTTGTAGGAGGCGAAGCTGGATCCGGTATAGCCGGAGAACACCCAGAAGCCGTCGGCATCCAGGGCGAACATCTCGCCCAGGCCGTCGCCGTCGATGTCCTCGGTGACGACGAGCTGCCGGAAGACGGACGGATCGGGGGCGCTGAGGGGCAGCTGCATCTGCATACGGCGGCCGACGTCGAACTGGCCGGTGCCGGTGCCGGGATAGATGTAGAGCTTGCCGTCGGGCATCCGCGCGATCAGGTCCGTGAGGCCGTCGCCGGGGTACCAGTCGGTGGCGTGACCGATGAGTGCGGACTGGCCGGTGGCCGGGTCCTTCCAGTAGCCGGGGGCCACGGGCTTGCCGTTCTCGACCGCGCCGGGGATGTAGGCGTCGGTGTCACCGGCGCTGTCTCCCGCGTAGGTGCGTAGGTTGCCGTCGTTGTCGATGGCCAGGAGGTCGGGGTGGCCGTCTCCGGTGACATCGCCGGGCGTGTCCTGGCCGGGCCGCGGCCGGACGAGGAAGCCGTAGGTGCTCTGGGTGGAGATGTTGCCGGACTTGCCGACGGTGCGGACGTAGAGGACGTTCGGGCCGGTGGTGTCCACCTGGAGCGGGACGGAGACCGTGTCACTGCCCGGGTTGGGTACGGCCTTCTGGTCGAAGGAGGGCCGGTTCAGGCTCCACTGGTACTCGCGGATGTCCTCCACCTTGGCGCCGTTGCCCTTGATGGTGAAGCTCTGTCCCGTCGTGCCGGCGGGCTCCGTGCTCCACTCGTTGAAGTCGTCGCCCTGCGGCGGGAAGGCGGCGGAGGAGACGGCCGGGTTGGGCGGGACGGTGTGGCTGACGGTGAAGGTGCACCAGCCACCGCCACCGGAGTCGTTCGGGCCGCTGTCTGACCACGCGCCGTCCTTGTCCGTGGCGCGTGAGAGCCAGAAGTAGGTCTGGCCGTCGGTGAAGGTGTTCCAGGGCACCTCGGCGGTGACGACGCCGTCGCTGTTGGGCACGAACCACTGGTCGAAGACCGGCTGTCCGCCGGCGGCGGGCCACACCAAGATCTGGACCTTGTCGAGGTTGCCGTCGCGGTCGGTGCCCTTCGCCTGGAAAGTGACGTTGGTCTTGCCGATACCGGTTCCGGGCCAGCTGGTCAGGCACGGGCCGCCGGGGAAGGTCTGCATGTTCGCCGCGATCGGCGTGTCCGGGCGCGAGTTGTAGACGACGTCGATGTACGGAGCGGTCTCGCCGTTGGCGAGGAACTTCTTCCAGTAGTACGAGTCAGACTCGTTCGGGGCGGCGAAACCCAGGGACAGCGCCCCCCATCTGTTGTTGGCTGCTTCGGCGACGAGGCCCTTGATGTCGGGTGCGATCCAGTCGTCGGGGCACGCGCTGTCGTGGCCGTATCCCGAGTACTCCGAGGCGACCACTCTTCCCCAGTGGGCCGCGTTGTTGGTGTTCTTCCAGGTGCTCGACGACGTGATGTACGGGGTCGCGTAGATGAGCATCTGTTTGGTGTCGCACGACCACGAATAGGTCTGCAACGCCCGAACGCGGGCCGAGATGATTTCGGACCCGTGGAGCTGGCTGCCGAAGTCGAAGTTGAAAATGGAACGGGAGGTACCGCCGCTCGTGGACTCGTATCCGACGCGGGCTTCGTGCGCGCCGCTCGCGTTGAAGTTCTGCCCGTTGTAGAAGCTCGCGTTCTCTGCCGTCTTGTAGAGCAGGGTCCAGGCGTGCTTGTGCCCCTTGAAAGAGGGGTCGATGAAAACCGGATAGACCGTTTCCGGGGCATTGAGCAGTGCATTGTCCGGGGTGAGGGACAGTGCATTGTCGGCAAGCGCCGCCGCCACGGGCTTCAGGCGCGCGCCCTCCGCACCGGCCAGGCCGGCCAGGGCCAGCGTCGGGTGCTGCTTCGCGACGGTGGTCGGCTTCCACGCCGGCTGGTTGTCGGTGGTGGCGACCTTGCCGCTGGAGTCCCACATCATCGGGGTCGGCGAGCCCGCGATCTCCTCGCCCTTGGCGTCACGGGCACTCAGCGCGTCCGACTCGTCGTCCAGGTGGAACGTCATGTCGGGGCTGGCCAGACGGTACTTCAGCTGCCCCAGCAGCGGGTCGGCCGCCGCCTGCTTGTCCTTGACGACCAGCAGGTGGGAGTAGCCGCCGTCCTGGGCGGTCATCACCAGGTCGATCCCGGGGCGGACGTTCTCGTACAGGGCGCGCGGGCCGTCGATGACAGGCGCGGGCAGGGCACCGGGCCAGCTGACGGTCATGTCGTGGCCGTCGGTGGTCAAGTGGACCAGTTCGGTCCACTCCCGGCCGGGCGTATCCTGCCGCAGGCCCACCCGGTTCAGGCCGCGAGCAGCGCGTTCCCTGCCGCCTGCCTGTTCCTTGGACCCCCCGCTGAAGAGGACGCGGCCGTTGACGGCCTTGGCCGCGTAGCTGTCCTTCACCCGTTCCAGACCGGTGTCGATGGGCTTCCACTGCCCGTTCACGTTGGCGCGGAAGGCCGAACTGAAGATCTGCTTGCGGAACGAGCCGTCTGGCTGCGCCCATGTCGTGGTGTTGGCGCTGCGCGCGGTGGTGACCTCGACTTCTTCGCCGCTCTTCTGGGCCAGTTGCCGCGCCTGTGGTTCGTCGACCCGAGCGTCCTTGTCGGGTCGGTTGTGCACTTTCCCGTCGCCGGTCACGTGGACGCCGACGGGCACCGCGACAGCGGTGGCCACCAGCATGGCCAGAGCCCCCAGGGTGCGCCGGCGCCTGTACCACCTACGCGCGGGTGCGGGGGCTTCTCTTTCAGCCCTTTGTGGCGGACTTTGGCCCGCGGAATCGCTGACAGACACGAGGTACTTCTCCCCCCTCGGGCGGCCGGAATGGCAGCCCTCGGCACTCACTAAATAATTTAGGCCATTGGCCTGAAACCGGTGAACAGCTCGCTCTGTCACTGCATTTCAGGCGAAGGGCGTGCGAGCTGAGCATGAACCATCTCTCCGACATCTTCACCCCTTGCATCGCCTGCCGGGCGTGTCGTTAGCGGGCGATTTGCGTCGAATACCCCAGGGTATACACCCGGTGCAGTGACAAAGCCCACACCGAAGAGCGGAACTGTGGCTTTTCCGATTCACGGGCCACAGAATCGGTGGCTAATTGTCAGTTTCCTGCCTGCCATGCTCCATTGCCGTGGCGGCAGAGCGTGGGGGGGTCCACATGTCGCCGTTCTCGGCGAACAATTTCCGCCTGCCCGGAAACAGAAAGGCGCGCGCGAGACGCCCGCGCCTCGCCGGGCGCGCCGGCATCACTCTCTCCGTGGTGCTGGTCGCAACTCTTCTGCCCGTCCAGGCCTGGGCGGCGCCACCGGGCGACCGCAGCGGTGTCGAGCTGCCCGGCCTCCAGAAGGACCTCAAGGTCAGGCCTGACCAGGCCGCCATGGACGCGCTCGGTCGATGGGTGGGTGATCCTCCGAAGCCGCTCGAGGACTACACCCCGACTGCGGTCGCGCCGCCCGCGGAAGCCTCGGCCAGCATCCCGCTGGCTCCTACGCCTTCTGCCGACTTCGTCCAGGTCGGCTCGCTCCCGGTCAGCATCGGCAAGGTGCCAGGGACGGGTACCGCCCCGACGGGTACGTGGTCGGCGGCCGTCGAAGGCCGCGCGAAGACCGAAGCCGCCGGTGTGGACGGTGCCATCATCAAGATCACGCCGCCGGTCGACGCCGTGCATCCGGTCGACGTCGCTCTGGACTACTCGAAGTTCCAGGATCTTTACGGCACGGAGTGGGCCTCGCGCCTGAAGCTGCGGCAGTATCCCGCGTGCTTCCTCGAGCATCCTGAACTGCCGGAATGTTCGGTCTCCGTTGACGTTCCGAGCTCGAACGACGCCGGTGGCAAGAAGGTCATCGCGACCCTCGACCCGGTCGCGGCCCCCGTTGAGGGCATGCGGACCATGAGCGTCGGCGGCGCCGCGGGCGCCATGGCGGTCGTCGCCTCCGACGGGGCGGCGGGCGCGGGCGGCTCGTACAAGGCGACCTCCCTCTCGCCGTCGGGTTCATGGACCGCCGGTGGCAGTGGGGGCGGCTTCTCCTGGACCTACCCGCTGACGGTGCCCCCGGCGCCGGCGGGCCCCACCCCGTCCATCGCGTTCTCGTACTCCTCGCAGGCGGTGGACGGCAGGACGTCCGTGACAAACGGTCAGGCGTCCTGGGTCGGTGACGGCTGGGACTACAACCCTGGCTTCGTCGAACGTCGGTACCGCTCCTGTTCCGACGACCTGAAGGCCTCGTCGAGCGGCAGGCCGAACAACGACAACGCCACGGACAAGAAGAAGGGCGACCTGTGCTGGGCCGGCGACAACGTCGTCCTGTCGCTCAACGGGTCGACGACCGAACTCGTCCACGACGCCGCGAGCGGTGCCTGGGTCCCCGTCACCGATGACGGCTCCAAGGTCGAGCTCAAGACCGGCAGCGGCAACGGCGCGAAGGACGGCGAATACTGGGTCGTCACCACGCGCGACGGCATGCGCTACCACTACGGGCGCCACAACGTCGGCACCCACGGGGACGGCACCTCACCCGAGACCGTGACCGACTCCGTCTTCACCGTCCCGGTCTTCGGCAACCACCCTGGCGAGCCGTGCTATCAGGCGGCCTACGCGAACTCATCCTGCATGCAGGCCTGGCGCTGGAACCTCGACTACGTCGAGGACGTCCACGGCAACGCCATGGTCATCGACTGGGCGAAGGAAGAGAACCGTTACGCCAAGAACGAGAAGGTCAACGAGAAGGACCGCGCCAAGGTCGGATACATCCGCGGTGGATACCCGACCCGCATCCTCTACGGACTCCGCGCTGACAACCTCGCCGGTGCCCCCGCGGGTCGGGTCGAGTTCGGGGTGGAGCAGCGGTGCTTCGAGGAGCAGAACATCTCCTGCGCCGACTCCCTGTTCGGTTCCAAGAACGGGATCGGGTGGTACGACACCCCCGCCTCGCTGAACTGCAAGATGGACGCGGCGGTCTGCGAAACCTTCTCCCCCACGTTCTGGTCGCGCATGCGCCTGGACCGTGTCACTACCTACGGTCAGCGGACCGAGGGCTCCACGGCGCTCACCAAGGTCGACCAGTGGGCCCTCAAGCAGTCGCTGCCCAAGCACCGCACCGATACGAGCCCGCCGTTGTGGCTGGAGTCCATCACCCGGACGGCCTACGGCGCCAAGAACAGCACCCTCGGCGTCTCACTGCCGCCGGTCTCCTTCAAGGCCAATGCGGTGGACATGCCCAACCGTGTCCTGAAGGCCGACCGGAACGGGAAGCCTGACGCCGCGCCGGACTTCGACAGGCTCCGGGTGGGCACCATCCTCACCGAGACCGGTGGTGAGATCGAGGTCAAGTATTCGGCCCCGTGCGCGAAGGGGACGAGCGTTCCCGACCTGGCGAAGAACACCACGCGCTGCTTCCCCGTGCACTGGTCCGCGGACTCGGGCTTGGACCCGGACAAGGTCCCGCCGATCGAGCTGTTCAACAAGTACGTCGTGGACAGCGTGGTCGAGAAGGACCGGGTGGCACAGCGCCCCGACGTCAGGACCAGCTACACGTACGAGGATGCCGCCTGGGCCAAGGACGACGACGAGTTCACCAAGCCCGACCGGCGTACCTACAGTCAGTGGCGCGGCTACGCCGCCGTCCTCACGACAACAGGTGCGACCGAGAACACGGGTAAGGCCGACGCGACCGAGCAGAGCCAGACCCGGAAGCGGTACTTCCGAGGTCTGTCCACCGACGCGGCCAAGGTCACCGTCAAGGATTCCACCGGCACGGAAGAGCTCGGAGAGGACCTGCCGCAGTACCAGGGCCAGATTGCCGAGACCATCACCTACAGCAGGGCCGGGGGCAGCGTCGAGAGTCGCCAGCTGACCTGGCCGCGAAGCGTGGAAACGGCGAGGCGCAAGAGGACCGGCACCAGCGATCTGATCGCCCACCAGACGGGAATCGCCCGGACCGACGACATCGAGTCCGTCAGTGGTGGCAAGTCCCGTGCGGAGCGCACCCTTAGCACCTACGAGGGGAGGGAGGCATACGGTCTCCTCAAGACGACGCAAACGGATGTCCTGGAGAACAAGGGCACCGGGTGGACCACCGTCAAGCAGTCCTGTACCAAGCTCAAGTACGTCCACAACCCCGCGAACAACCTGATCGGTCTGCAGTCCGAGAAGGTCGAGACGACGGGTGACTGCTCCGGCGGTGGCGTCGAGGCCGGCACGCGCCTCAGCGCCATCCGCGTCTCCTACGACGCGGTCAATGCCTTCGGCACCGCGCCCACCAAGGGCCTCCCGTACCAGGTCGACAGCACGGACGCGGCAGGCACCGGCTGGACGACGTCCGGACGCACCGAGTACGACGCCCTCGGCCGCGCCATCAAGACGTACGACGCCGCGGGCAACCCGTCGGGCATCGCGTTCAGTCCTCCGACCGGACCGGCGTTCTCCACCACGACGACCAATGCCCTCGGGCACACGGTGATCACCAAGGTGGACCCGGCCCGCGGCAGCGTCCTGGAATCGACCGACGCGAACGGTCGCAAGGTCACCACGGTGTACGACGAGTTGGGGCGGAGCAGGGAGGTACGGACGCCTTCGCAGAAGCCCACGGACCCGGCGGCCTACACCTTCGAGTACCAGATCGCCGAGCTCAAGACGCCAGCTGTCATCTCCCGCGCCCTCAAGGACAACGGCACCTACAGCACCTCCATCGCGATCTACGACGGGTTGCTGCGACCGCGCCAGAGCCAGAGCGAGGGGCCGGGCGGCGCACGGCTGATCACGGACACCCTGCACAGTGCGAACGGAACGGTCAGCCAGACCGACATTGGCTACCTCGCCGAAGGCAAGGTGAGCACGGAGCTGTACGTTCCCAGGTCGGTCACCGAGGTACCCAGTTCCACCCAGACCGCCTATGACGGCCTCGGCCGCGCCGTGCGCGTCACCAGCCTGGAGAAGGGCGAAGCCCGCCGGTCCGCCGTCACGCAGTACGGCGGCGACTGGACACTGACCCGTAGCGGGATGTCGCCCACCGGGTCGGCGCCGCTGCCCGGCAGCCGCGCCGTCAAGACGTGGACCGACGCCCTGGGCCGCACCTCCGAGATCGAGCACTACACCGCCACCGACCTCAGCACGTCGACCAGGACCGGCTACACCTACGACGTGCGCGGCAAGCTGGCCAAGGTCACCGACACGGCCGGCAACAACTGGACCTACACCCACGACGCCCGCGGACGGATGACCACGTCGCAGGACCCCGACACGGGCCGGTCGACGTTCACCTACAACAACCTCGACCAGCAGGTCTCGAGCACCAACGTCGACAACGTCACCCAGTACACGTCGTACGACGTACTCGGCCGTAAGACCGCGCTGCGTGACGACTCCGAGACAGCCGACCCCATCGCCACCTGGACCTACGACACCCTCCCGGGCGGCAAGGGCCAGCCCGTCGCCTCCACCCGCAAGTGGGGCGCCGGCTCGTACAAGACCGAGGTCACGGGCTACGACAGCGAGTACCGGCCGACCGGTTCGAGGATCACCATCCCGGACCTGCCCGCTACGAAGGGTCTGGCCGGTACTTATGCCTACAGCACCACGTACACCCCCACCGGCAAGGTCCAGTCGACGACCCTCCCGGCCACGATCGGCGGGCTCGCCGCCGAGAAGCTGATCACCCGCTACAACGCCGACGGCATGGTGCAGACCATGTCCGGCCTGTCCTGGTACACCGCGGAAACGGTCTACAGCCCCTACGGTGAGATCCTGCGCACCGCCTCCGGCAACGCACCCCACCGCGTGTGGACCACGAACACCTTCGACCCCCACACCGGACGAGTCGCCTCGGCGACCAGCCACAAAGAGACGCGCGACTCCGCGTCCGGCTCGAATCTCCTCTCCTCCCTCAGCTACACGTACGACGCGGTCGGCAACCCGACCGCCATCAAGGACACCTACCCCGGCACCACCCCGCAGTCCCCGACCCTCGTCGACCGTCAGTGCTACAGCTACGACGCCATGGGCCAGCTCGTACGCGCCTGGACGGGCAAGACGGAAGGCTGCCCCACCGGTCCCACAGGCCCGGAACGCACGGAGGTGGGATCGGGTACGCCGAGTGACGCCTACTGGCAGGACTACCAGTTCGACGCCGTAGGCAACCGCACCAAGCTCACCGATCGCGACCCGACCAACAGCGCCCTCGACGACGAGACGACGTACTCCTACGGCGTGGAGATCACGGGCGGCGCCCTCCCCAACCCCAAGAAGCAGCCCCACGCCCTGACCAAGGTCAACAAGACCACCAGGACGCCCGGCTCCACGATCGACTCCCTGTCCACCTACACCTACAGCACGTCGGGCAACACCAAGACCCGCACCATCGACGGCGACACCCAGAACCTCAACTGGGACCGCCGCAACAAACTCCTCTCGGCCACCAGCCCCGGCATCGGCTCCGTCGCGGTCACGGGCCTCTCCGGCAAGTGCCTCGACGTCCAGGACGGCAACACCGCCGACGGCACTCCCGTCCAACTGCTGTCCTGCAACGAGACCAAACCCCAGCAGTGGCGCATCACCGGCGACACCGTCCAGGCTCTCGGCAAGTGCCTCACCTCCGAGAATGGCAAGGCCGTCCTGAAGGCCTGCAAGCCGGGCGAGCCGAGCCAGAAGTTCACCTACCGGGAGACGGACAAGGCCCTCCACACCGGCACCGACCAGTGCCTCACCGTCCCCGACGACAACGACGCCGAGGGCAACGACCTGCACACCTCCAAGTGCGCCGGTCCCGCCCCGACCGCGGCCCAGCAGTGGAGTTTCGGCAACCTCACCAGCTACCTCTACGACGCGTCCGGCAATCGGGTCATCCAGGAAACCGGCAGCGCCCGCACCCTCTACCTCGGCGAAACCGAGATCACCGTCGACAAGGCCGGCAAGGCCATGGACGCCGTCCGCTACTACAGCAGCCCCGGCGCCCCGACCACGGTCCGCCGCACCAGCGGCAAGACCACCGGCCACACCCTGTCGCACCTGCTCACCGACCGCCACAACACCGCGACCATCAGCGTCGAGCAGAAGGCCGGCCAGCCGACCGCCCGCCGCAAGTCCGACCCGTACGGCAACCCCCGCGGCAGCCAGCCCTCAAGCTGGCCCGGAGACCGCTCCTTCCTCGGCACGGGCAACGACGACAACACCACGGGCCTGATCCACATCGGCGCCCGCGAATACGAGGCCGGCACCGGCCGCTTCATCACGGTCGACCCGATCATCGACATCACCGACCCGCTCCAGATGAACGGGTACACCTACGCCAACGGCAACCCCATCACCAACCTGGACCCGGACGGCCTCAAGTACTTCGAGGGCGACAGCGACGGCGGCTTCCAGGCAGAGGCCAGCAAGGTGGTGCAGGTCGCGCAGAAGCGCATCACCCAGCGCGCCGCACGGGAAGCCGACCACCGCCTCTGCTCACGCGATCCCGAATGCCGGGGAAGCAGCCGCAAGGGTGGCTTGACCGTCATGACGAAGACGAAGGAACCCTCGACCTGGAACAACATCTGGACGGGCTTGGTCCGAGGCTACGCAAGTGCCGACCAGCTGACGCCGCATGGCCGGATTCTGTCGCTTTTCGGTCTCGCCGGACGGGACCAGGCCAACGGGCTGTTCAACAAGCTCGGAATCGCATCCGATGAGAATGCGATCGAATCCATACTCGCAGAAGCTCTGGCCCCGATGCCGCCGGTTGCCAAGGCGGCAGCAGGACCGACGGCAGCCAGGCGAGCTGGCGACTTCCTGAAGAGGGTGTTCGGCAGATGTAACAGCTTCGTGGCCGGAACGAAGGTCCTCCTCGCGAACGGGACCAGCAAACCGATCGAGCAATTGGCCGTCGGTGACGAAGTACAGGCCGTCGACCCCGAAACCGATGAAACCGGTGCCAAGGCGGTAACCGCCACCATCTACACCGAGGACGACAAGAAGTACACCGACGTCAGCATTCAGACCGACGACGGCGTCAAAACCATCACCACGACAGACCACCACCCCTTCTGGTCCGAAACCGACCAGGTATGGAAGAACGCCGGCGACCTCAAGCCGGGCGAGAACCTCAGAACCGACGAAGGCGCATCGGTCGCCGTAGCTGCGACCCACACATACGAGACGTTCAACGAGACATACAACCTCACCGTCGCCGACCTCCACACGTACTATGTGCTCGCCGGTGCTACGCCAGTCCTAGTTCACAACTGCGACATCGACGGCGAGTACCTTTACCGAGGCGTCGGAGACGGGCATAGGCAGCATGCGGCTGCGCTTGAAGGTAGAGCCGTTCCGCGGTTGGGCGACGGCTTCCATTCGGATCCTATACGGCATGTCGGTAACGACACGGGGAGTGTCTTTACTTCCTGGACTCATGATATCGAGCGAGCCATGGAAGAGGTTGAAGAGTGGGGGCCGGGCAGTGTAGTGATGCGGATCCGTCGTTCAGATCTCCAGGTTCCTGTCGGACCGAGCAGAGATATTCAGATTCATGGCACTGAATACGATGGGGGTTGGGCAGAGGCAGAGCACCTAATCGTTAGTGATATCGATGCATCGGAGATCAGCATAGGTGGCGGGCCGTGGTTTAACCCGCGTGCTCGATAGGGACGAGAATGAACAGAGATGAGCTGATGCAGGCACTGGCTGTCGCATCTGCTGTCAACGTGCAGGCCAGGGCCGCGCTTGCGGCTGGAGCTGCCTTCGAAATCTGGCCAAGAAGGATCCCTGCCGTCAGATTGCATCACACATACAGTCGAAGATTGCGGAGGCTGCAAGACCTCAATCGCCCACCGCTGGGTGGCGAGGAAGCTGTGGCCAATCTGGCGGCAAGCGGTAGTGAAGATCTCCTGATCGGCTATATCGACGACCGGGAAGGGGGCGGATGTTTCTTCCAGCTGTTTCTTAGTCCCGATCTGACAAGGGTGGTCGGGTGTATCGGCCTGCAAGCTCCTCCTACATGAGATGGGTTGATCTTGTGCTGGTGACCGAGCAGAGTTCTCCTGATTATGCATCAATTCGTTCGGAGTGCCGAGGGAGTAGGTCGAAAGGCTCGCCACGCTCTGGATTCCGCTCTGCGTGGAATTAGGCATCGCGGACCGTTACAACATCACAGTCCCCAACGGCCCTTTTGGATCTGTTTCCGGTAGGGCCGTTGGGGTGTCTGACGGCAGTAGTTGACGGCAACGTCAGCGGACGGCTGCTGCTCCAAGCGGTAGGCAGACGCTGGCGTCTGAACTGGCTTCGATGGGGTTGTGGAGAGTGCCAGCCGAGGACGTCGACGGCGGTGCCGAAGATGAGCACCACGACGAGCTCGCTCGAGCCAACGCGACCTACCAGAAAGCACTCCACAAGCGCTCTCAACGCGTAGGAGACCACAGGTCCGATGTGGAAACATCCAGCGCACGGGCACAGGCAGCAACAAGGGCCGGAGAGGCGGGCTTCTGCCCGCACTCCACCTTCGACAGTAGCGACTTCGACAGGTGAGCCCGCTTCGCCAGTCCCTGCTGCGTCAGGCCACGCTGTTTGCGGATGCGGGCGATCCGAGCGCCGGCGTGCTTGGCCACGGGCCAGCACCTGCGAGCCCGAGGCTCCGACCACACTCCAGCCGGAAGACCAGCCGACGGGCACTGCGTACCCGCCGAAGCGGGATGCGTCCAAACTTATGCTTCACTGTTCGGCTGATCCTGGGCGGTGTGGTGGGGGTACCGCCTGAGTGCGGATCCCGCCTTGGGGGGCCACTCCAACACCGGCCCCACAACGTCGCTGTGCTCCTCGCACCAGAAGACGGGGACCACGCCGCCGCAGTCGTGACGCTTGCACACGCAGCCTCCGCCCGGCCCTGCATAGGCGACGCCGTGGCGTACCAGCCCGCTCCGTGCACCTGACGCGGCGGTGCCGCGCAGGCCGGCCGGCCAGGCCAGCGTGAGGCGCAGGCCTCCCGATCCCGACCGGAACCGGTCGATCACGCCTACCTCGCCCAGGACTGCCAGGGGCGGTGTCCCGGGCGTGGCCCGGTGCTTCACGGTCAACCCGAACGTGCCCCCGGCCAGGGCCACGAGGGTGTCGGCGTCCTCGTCGGTGGACCAGCCGGACAACCGGTCCTCGTCCTCGGCGTCGTCGGCCAGGAGCAGCTGCGGGTCCTCGATCCTGAACCGGCGCGTACTGCCCCCGACGCCGGCCACGATCAGGGCGGCGGACGGTGCCTCCGTGGGTGCGTACAGCGGGAGTTCGACGACGGTGAGCCGGCCGCCGTTGCGGTCGCAGAACCTCCGTAAGGGCTCGGCGTGGTGGGTGCTGCCGTTGTCCCAGGCTGCGGACGAGGCGTCCCGCAGCGCCGCAGATGGAAGGAGACACCCCTCCACCTATTCCCCTGTGCACAGGATCGGCCCACGTACCGACACCGTTGCTGTAGGTGCAGCACTGCAACACTGTGGCGCATGTGGTGGGTCGTGCTGCCTGCCCCGGTCCCGGAGACTCGGCTCCAATGCGCGCACATATGGACCGATCGGTCGAAACGGCTGGATTCTTGCGTGGCGTCGCGATGAGTTCGTGGGGGTCCGGGAGTCTGCCTCTGTGTGCTGACGATCTACGAGGAGCGCAGAGCCATGGGGAAGCTGACCCTGACCACCTTCGTGACGATGGACGGCGTGATGCAGGCCCCCGGCGGGCCCGAGGAGGACCCCAGCGGCGGGTTCGACTACGGCGGGTGGGTCGCGCCGTTCGCCGACGAGGGGATGGGGGAGTTCATCACCGAGGTGTTCGCCCGGGCCGGGGCGTTCCTGCTCGGGCGCAAGACGTACGAGATCTTCGCCGCGTACTGGCCGAAGCATGACGACCCCGCCGACCCCGTGCCCGCCAACCTGAACCGGCTGCCCAAGTACGTGGCCTCGACGACCCTCCACGAGCCGGCCTGGGGACCGGTCACCGTGCTCGACGGGGAGCACCTGCAGAGCGAGATCGTACGGGTCAAGGACACGCTGGACCGGGAGTTCCAGGTGCACGGCAGCGGGCAGCTCGCCCAGTGGCTGCTGGCCCGGGACCTCGTCGACGAGCTGAACCTGCTGGTCTTTCCCGTGGTCCTCGGCGCCGGGCGGAGGCTGTTCCCCACCGGCGGGCTGCCGACCGCCTACGAGCTGGCGGGTTCCCGTACGACATCGGCCGGCACGGCCATCCACACCTACCGGCCGACGGGCCGGGCCGCCTTCGGCACGGTCGGCGAGTAGGGGTCACGGGACGCGGCGGGGCGGACGCCCGCCGGTCCGGGCCGGTCCGGGCCGGTCCGGGCCGGGCCCGCGGCCCTCGGGCGATCCCTCGGTGGACGCCGCCTAAATCGCCGGCGCGCGTCCGGCGGCGGCGGGATGATGCGCAATGTCCGGGACACCCAGTGAGGGAGCTGTGATGACCGACGTCGCATCCGAAGCCGGGTCCCACCCGCACGTCCGCGTGGCGGGCGGGGCGCTGCGCGGCACCCGCGAGGAGGGCGTGGCGGTCTTCCGCGGCATCCCCTTCGCCGAACCACCGGTGGGCCCGCTGCGGTTCGCCGCACCGAGGCGCGCACGGAGGTGGGACGGGGTGCGGCCCGCGGTGTCGTACGGTCCGCCGCCCCCGCAGGGCGGCCATTTCGGCATGGACGTGCTGGCCCGGGACGCGGCGGGCGACGACTGGCTCACGGTCAACGTCTGGTCGCCCGAGCCGGGCCCGGGCGCCGGGCTCCCGGTGATGGTGTGGATCCAGGGCGGCGCCTACTCGATCGGCATGTCGGGTCTTCCCGAGTACGACGGCGGCCGCCTGGCGCGTGACGGCGGAGTCGTCGTCGTGACCTTCAACTACCGGGTCGGCCCGGAGGGGTTCGGGCAGATCGAGGGCACGCCCGCCAACCGGGGCCTGCTGGACCAGGTCGCCGCCCTGGAATGGGTGCGCGACAACATCCGGGCCTTCGGCGGCGACCCGGGCCGCGTCACCGTCTTCGGCCAGTCGGCCGGCGCCGGGTCGATCGCCGCGCTGCTCGCGATGCCGCGGGCGGCCGGGCTGTTCGGCCGGGCCGTCGCGCAGAGCGTGCCGGCCACCTTCTTCTCGCCGGAACTCGCCGCCGACATCGCCGCCGCCTGCGCCGCCGAGCTGGGCCTGAGGCCCACCGCGACCGCGCTGTCCGGGGTCGACCCCGCCCGGCTGTCCGCCGCGGCCGACCGGGTCGCTTCCGCGATGGACAGGTGGGCCGACCGCTGGGGCCCGGCCGCGCACCGGGCGATCCCCTTCTCACCGGTCGTCGACGGCGAGATCCTGCCCACCACCCCGTGGCAGGCCCTGGCGGACGGCGCCGGCCGGGACGTCGACCTCCTCGTCGGCCACACCCGCGACGAGACGCGGCTGCTCACCGCGCTCGACGGACTGCTCGGGCAGATCACCCCGGAGCAGGCGGCCAGGGCCCTGCACGCCTACGGCCCGGGCCGGGACGCCGCACACCGCTACCGCGAGGCCTTCCCGACCGCGAGCCCCGACGAGCTGTACGAGCTGGTCGGCTCCGACTGGCTGTTCCGCATGCCGTCCTTGCACCTCGCCCAGGCCCAGACCGCCGCCGGCGGGCGCGCCCACGTCTACGAGCTGACCTGGTCCGCCCCGGGCATGGGCGGCGCCCTCGGCGCCTGCCACGGCCTCGACGTGCCGCTGGTCTTCGGCAACCTGGAGCACGGCCAACCGGCCGCGCTCATCGGCGAGAAGCCGTTCCCGGAGGCGGAGGAGGTGTCCGCGCGCATGCGGCGAGCCTGGACGGAGTTCGCCGCCCACGGCGACCCCGGCTGGCCCGCGTACGGCAGCGCTCAGCGCCTCGTGCGGCTCTTCGACACCCGACCGGCCCTCACCGCCTACCCGGAGGAGGCCTCCCGGCTGATCTGGCAGGACCACACCTTCCCGGCCCTGCCGCTGCTCGCCGAGGCCGACCAGGCCGTCTAGCGCGGGTCCAGCGCCAGCTGGACCACTCGGCCCTCGCGCAGGACCAGGAGGTCCGGGGCCTCGTTCTCGTAGTGGCGGATGCGGCCGACCGGGCCCGGCGGGCGGATGTGGGGGGCCAGGAGCAGCAGGAGGTCCTCCACGTCGGGGAGCTGCTCCTCGTGGACCTCCTGGCGGGTCGTCAGGGCCCAGCCGCCGCGCTCCGCCGGTCCGAACTCGCCGACGAGCATGCCGCCGACGCGCCACGCCGAGCCGCGGCCCGACAGGAGTCCGTCCGGCGACGCGAGCTGACGCCGGACCTCCGCGAGCACGGCCTCCGGTGTGCCGTCGAGTAGGTCGAACGCCAGGTCCAGGGCGTAGAGATCAGCCATGCCCCCGATGCTACGGGTCCCGCGGGGACCGCCGACAAACAGGTCGCCCGGCATGATCGGCTCCGGTAGTGTGCGCCCACCCGTGCGAGCCACCGCCGTCTCCACCCGCCGAAGACCCGTTGGAGACATCCGGTGACCGTCGCCGCACCCGCCCTCGAGGCCGTTCCCCGTCGTTCCCCCCGCGCCTGGCTCGCCGACCTGCCCGTGCTGGCCGTCGCCGTCGTCTGGGGCGGCAGCTACCTCGCGGCCAAGGGCATCACCACCACCCACACCGTCATCGCCGTGCTCGTGCTGCGGTTCGCGCTGGTCCTGCCCGTGCTCGTCGTCGCCGGCTGGACGCGGCTGCGCGCGCTGCGCCCCGCCCAGCTGCGCGGCGCCGGGCTGCTGGGCCTCGTACTCGGCGGGATCTTCCTCCTGGAGACCTACGGGGTCGTCCACACCTCCGCCACCAACGCCGGGCTGATCATCAGCCTGACGATGATCTTCACCCCGCTCGCCGAAGCGGCCGTCAGGAGGCAGGCGCCCTCCCTCGGATTCCTCGGCGCCGCCGCCGTCTCCGTCGCCGGGGTCGTGCTCCTCACCCAGGGCGCCGGCTTCACCGCGCCCAGCACCGGTGACCTGCTCATCCTCGGCGCCGCCCTCGCCCGGACCCTGCACGTCCTGCTCATGGCCCGCATCGAGGCCGTCCAGGACGCCGACTCGCTGTCCCTGACCACCGTGCAGCTCGGCGCCGCCGTTCTCGTCTTCGCCCTGCTGGCCGCCGTCCCCGGCACCGGCGACAGCCCCTGGGCCGCCGCCGCCGACTTCGGGCCCGCCGAGTGGGCCGGGCTCGCCTTCCTCTCCGTCTTCTGCACCCTCTTCGCCTTCTTCGTGCAGATGTGGGCCGTACGCCGCACCTCGCCCTCCCGCGTCAGCCTGCTGCTGGGCACCGAGCCGCTGTGGGCCGCCGTCGCCGGCATCGCCGTCGGAGGGGAGGAGCTGGGCGCCCTCGGCTACGCCGGCGCCCTCCTGGTCCTCGGGGGCACCGCCTGGGGCCGTCGTGCCGTGCTCCCCGCCGCCGGCACCTCCTGAGCGTGTCCGGAAAGCGCCGCAGCCGACATTGATCACCCGTCGTACTGTGGCCCCGTGCCCCCCTTACAGAGCCGGCAGGTCCGGGAGCTCCTCCAGCCGCACCCGGCGCCGCTCCCTGCGCGAGAGCTCGCAGGCCTCCGCGATCCGGAAGGCCGCCAGCGCCTCCCGGCCGTCGCACGGATTGGGTCCCTCGCCCCGCACCAGCTGGACGAAGGCCGCCAGCTCGGCCTCGTAGGCCGGGGCGAACCGTTCCAGGAAGCCCGTCCACGGCTTGCTCGCAGCGGGCGGGCCGTGCGGTTCGGTGGAGGCGATCGGCGTCCGGTCGTCCAGCCCGACGGAGACCTGGTCGAGCTCCCCGGCCAGCTCCATCCGCACGTCGTACCCGGCGCCGTTGCACCGCGTGCCGGTGGCCGTGACCAGGGTGCCGTCGTCCAGCGTCAGCACGGCCGCCGCCGTGTCGATGTCGCCCGTCTCGCGGAACAGGGCCGGACCGGCGTCCGAACCGGCCGCGTACACCTCGACCACCTCGCGCCCGGTCACCCAGCGGATCATGTCGAAGTCGTGCACCAGGCAGTCCCGGTACAGCCCGCCGGAGGTCGCCAGGTACCCGGCCGCCGGCGGCGCCGGATCGCCCGTCGTCGTCCGGACGGTGTGCAGCCGCCCCAACGCGCCCGAACGGACCCGCTCCCGGGCCGTGCCGTAGCCCGCGTCGAAGCGCCGCATGAAGCCCACCTGGAGCAGTCCGCCCGAGGCCGCGACCTCCCGCAGCGCCGCGAGGGTCCGGTTCAGGTCAGGGGCCAGCGGCTTCTCGCAGAACACCGGCAGCCCGCCACGGATCGCCCGTACGACGAGATCCGCGTGCGCCTCGGTCGCCGACGCCACCACCACCGCGTCCACGCCCCAGGTGAAGACCTGCTCCACGGAGGGCGCGGCGGTGGCCCCGAGCCGGTCGGCGAGGCGCGCCGCCCGCGCGGGATCGGCGTCCGCGAGCAGGAGCGAGCCCGCCTCTGGATGACGGGCCAGTGCCGCCGCGTGGAAGGACCCGATCCGGCCCGTTCCGATCAGCCCGATGCGCATGCACTCAACCTGACCCTGTCGGCGGAACCTGTCAATCCGCCCGCGCATGTCAACCTGGCCGGGCGTGCCCCGATGACCCTTCATGGTCGACTGTGGCGGATACTGAACGGCTGGACCGAAATGGAGCCGGAATGACCGGATTGGTGACCGGCTCGAGGACGGACCGAATTGGTGACGAGGGAAGGGCGCGGCGACGTGGCTAGGGTTCGGACAGGGGTACGCGTCGTGGGCGCCGTGCTCGCGGCGGTACTGGGGGCCTCGCTCGCGGGCTGCAGCACTACGGGCGGCAAGCGCGCCGAGGAGCGCGCGAGGGCCGCCGAGGCGGGCCGACCCGCCGTCTCCACGCCGCGCTGGACCTTCGCGATGGTCACCCACGCGGGCGACGGCGACACCTTCTGGGACATCGTGCAGAAGGGCGCCAAGGAGGCCGCGGCGAAGGACAACATCAACTTCGTCTACGCCCACGACGACCAGGCCCAGCAGCAGGCGCAGTTCGTGCAGAACGCGATCGACCAGAAGGTCGACGGGATCGTCGTCAGCCTGGCCAAGCCCGAGGCCCTCAAGGACGTCCTCGCCAAGGCCGCCAAGGCCGGCATCCCGGTGATCACGGTCAACTCCGGCTCCGCCCAGTCCGCCGAGTACGGGGCGCTGACCCACATCGGCCAGGACGAGGCGATCGCCGGCGAGGCCGTCGGCACCGAGCTGAACCGGCGCGGCAGGAAGCGGGCCGTCTGCGTCCTGCACGAGCAGGGCAACGTGGGCCACGAGCAGCGCTGCGCCGGGGTGAAGAAGACCTTCTCCGGCACCATGGAGAACCTCTACGTCGAGGGCACCAACATGCCCTCCGTCCAGGCCGCGATCCAGGCGCAGCTCCAGGCGGACCCGTCCATCGACGCGATCGTCACCCTCGGCGCGCCCTTCGCGCCCACCGCGATCAAGGCCAAGGACGCGGCCGGCAGCAAGGCCGAGGTCGACACCTTCGACCTCAACGCCTCGGTCGCCCGCGACCTGAAGTCCGGCGCCCTCGGTTTCGCCGTCGACCAGCAGCCCTACCTCCAGGGCTACGAGGCCATCGACCTGCTCTGGCTCTACCGCTACAACGCCAACGTGCTCGGCGGCGGCCGGCCGGTGCTCACCGGCCCGCAGATCGTCACCGCGGACGAGGCCGCCAAGCTCGAGGAGTACATCAAGAGGGGCAGCCGATGAGCACGGCCGCACCCGCCGACGGGCTCGACGAACGGCTCGCCCCCACCTCGGCCCTGCGCAAGCTGCTCGGCCGCCCCGAGCTGGGCTCGGTGGTCGGCGCCGTCGCCGTCTTCGTCTTCTTCTCCATCGCCGCCCCCAGCTTCCTGCAGGCCTCCAGCCTCAGCACGGTCCTGTACTCGGCCTCCACCATCGGGATCATGGCCGCCCCCGTGGCCCTGCTGATGATCGGCGGCGAGTTCGACCTCTCCGCGGGTGTCATGGTCACCACCTCGGCGCTGGTGAGCTCGATGTTCAGCTACCAGATGACCGCGAACGTCTGGGTCGGCGTCGGCGTGTCCCTGCTGGTCACCCTGGCCATCGGCTTCTTCAACGGGTTCATGCTGACCCGCACGAAGCTGCCCAGCTTCATCATCACGCTCGGCACCTTCCTGATGCTGACGGGCCTGAACCTGGGCTTCACCAAGCTGATCACCGGCACGGTCTCCACCAAGACCATCGCCGACATGGAGGGCTTCACCTCCGCCCGCGCCCTCTTCGCCTCGCAGTGGAACATCGGCTCGGTCACCCTCAAGGTCACCATCCTGTGGTGGTTCGTCATCGTCGCCGTCGCCACCTGGATCCTGCTGCGCACCCGCGCCGGTAACTGGATCTTCGCCGTCGGCGGCGGCGCGGACGCGGCCCGCGCCACCGGCGTGCCCGTCGTGAAGACCCGGATCGGGCTCTACATGGGCGTCGCCCTGTGCGCCTGGATCTCCGGACAGCACATCCTCTTCTCGTTCGACGTGGTCCAGTCGGGCGAGGGCGTCGGCAACGAGTTCCTCTACATCATCGCGGCCGTCATCGGCGGCTGTCTGATGACCGGCGGCTACGGCTCCGCCATCGGCTCGGCGATCGGCGCCTTCATCTTCGGCATGACCAGCAACGGCATCGTGTACGCCCAGTGGAACCCGGACTGGTTCAAGTTCTTCCTGGGCGCGATGCTCCTGCTGGCCACGCTGCTCAACGCATGGGTCCGCAAGCGGGCGGAGGCAAGCAAGTGATCGCGACCGACAAGAGCACCACCACGACCGCGCCCGGGGCGGACGCCGCCTTGGTGAAGCTGACCGACGTCAGCAAGTTCTACGGGAACATCCGCGCCCTGCGGGAGGTCTCCCTGGAGGTCTCGGCGGGCGAGATCACCTGTGTCCTCGGCGACAACGGCGCCGGGAAGTCCACCCTCATCAAGATCATCGCGGGGCTGCACCGGCACGACGCCGGCACCTTCGAGATCGAGGGGGAGGAGACCGTCCTCGCCAACCCCCGCGCGGCCCTCGACCACGGCATCGCCACCGTCTACCAGGACCTCGCCGTCGTCCCGCTCATGCCCGTCTGGCGGAACTTCTTCCTCGGCTCCGAGCCCACCAAGGGCCGCGGCCCCCTGCGCCGCCTCGACGTGGACCTCATGCGCGAGACCACCCGCACCGAGCTGCTGCGCATGGGCATCGACCTGCGCGACGTGGACCAGCCCATCGGCACCCTGTCCGGCGGTGAACGCCAGTGCGTGGCCATCGCCCGCGCCGTGTACTTCGGAGCGAAGGTCCTCGTCCTCGACGAGCCCACCGCGGCCCTCGGCGTGAAGCAGTCCGGAGTGGTCCTCAAGTACGTCGCGGCCGCCCGGGACGCGGGCCTCGGCGTGGTCCTGATCACCCACAACCCGCACCACGCGTACCTGGTGGGGGACCGTTTCGTGCTCCTCAAGCGCGGCACCATGGCGGGCAGTCACACCCGCGACTCGATCACGCTCGACGAGCTCACCCGGCAGATGGCGGGCGGCTCCGAGCTGGACGAGCTGAGCCACGAACTGGAGCGAGTGGCAGAATCGGGGGCAGGCGCCCCACACGCCACGGCCGCGACGGACCGCGCAGCCGGTCGGAGCGGCCCGGCCGACGACGCCGACCGGACCCCCCGAACCACCGCACCGAAGAGGGACGACACGACTCGATGAGCACGTACCGGGATTTCGCGCTCACCCACCGGGGGTCGGCGCGAGGCACCGTCCTGCGGACCATCGGGACCCGGGAGCGCCGGTCGCACCTGACGGCCCCGCGCGTCCCCACGGTCGGCATCGACATCGGCGGCACCAAGGTGATGGCCGGCGTCGTCGACGCCGACGGGATCATCCTGGAGAAGATCCGCACGGAGACCCCGGACAAGTCCAAGAGCCCCAAGGTCGTCGAGGACACGATCGTCGAGCTGGTGCTGGACCTGTCCGACCGGCACGACGTGCACGCGGTCGGCATCGGGGCGGCCGGCTGGGTCGACGCCGACCGCTCCCGCGTGCTGTTCGCACCCCACCTGGCCTGGCGCGACGAGCCCCTCCGTGACGCGCTCCAGTCCCGGCTCGCGGTGCCGGTCATGGTCGACAACGATGCCAACACCGCCGCCTGGGCGGAATGGCGCTTCGGCGCCGGTCGAGGCGAGGACCACCTCGTCATGATCACGCTCGGTACCGGCATCGGCGGGGCCATCCTCGAAGGCGGCCAGGTCAAGCGCGGCCGGTACGGGGTCGCGGGCGAATTCGGCCATATGCAGGTCGTTCCCGGCGGCCACCGCTGCCCCTGCGGCAACCGCGGCTGCTGGGAGCAGTACAGCTCCGGCAACGCCCTGGTCCGCGAGGCCCGCGAGCTGGCCGCCGCGGACTCGCCGGTCGCGTACAACATCATCGCCAAGGTCGGCGGCAACGTCCACGAGATCACCGGACCGCTGATCACCGAGCTGGCCCGTGAGGGCGACGCCATGTGCGTCGAGCTGCTCCAGGACATCGGTCAGTGGCTGGGCGTCGGCATCGCCAACCTCGCCGCCGCCCTCGACCCGTCCTGCTTCGTCATCGGCGGCGGCGTCAGCGCGGCCGACGACCTGCTGATCGGCCCGGCCCGGGACGCCTTCCGGCGCCACCTCACCGGTCGCGGCTACCGCCCCGAGGCCCGTATCGCCAAGGCCCAGCTCGGGCCCGAGGCGGGCATGGTCGGCGCCGCCGACCTCGCCCGGCTCGTCGCCCGCCGCTTCCGCCGCGCCACCCGCCGCCGGGTCGAGCGCTACGAGCGGTACGAGCGCTACGCGCAGCAGCTGGGCCGGCGCGACCCCGCCGCCCCCGGCCCCGACGACCAGGACGCACAGTGAACCCGCCCACCCTGCCCCACCAGGCCTCCGCCCCCGATGCCGAAGGCACCCCGACGCCCACCGCCGAGGACCGCAGGCACGTCGTCAAGCGCCGCTGGATCACCGCGATCATCATCCTGCTGCTGGTCGGCGTACCCGCGGGCTACCTGGCGATCTCCACCCAGCAGAGCCGCGAGAGCGGCCGCGACAAGGCCGCCAAGGTCGGCGCGTCCCAGGTGCGCCCCGGCTGGCCCTCCAAGGTGCAGCGCAGCATCTACGAGGTCCCGGTCCCGGACAAGGCCTGGCGCGTCGGGTTCCTGGAGACCAACAACTGGCGCACCAGCCGGCTGTACGTCCAGTTCGCGGTCACCCCGCAGGACCTGGACGGCTTCCTGTCCTCCCTCGGCATCAGCCGCGAGGACCTGACCCCCGGAGTCTCCGTCTCCGCGCACGACACCTCGATCGCCGGCTGGCACTGGAAGCCGCAGACCCCGTGGCTGGGCACCACCCTGGAACAGGACGACCCGCGGCCCACCCGGGACATCACCGTCGACCTCACCGACCCCAAGGTCTCCAAGGTCTACCTGGTCTCCTCCACCACCCCGTGAGCCTCCTGAGCCCTTAGCCTTGGGATCATGAAGCTCACCAAGCGGCTGCATTCCTGCGTCCAGTTGGAGAAGGACGGGCGCACGCTCGTCATCGACCCGGGCGCCTTCAGCGAACCGGACGCGGGCCTGGGGGCGGACGCCCTGCTGGTCACGCACGAACACCCCGACCACTTCGAGGAGGGCCGGCTGCGGGCCGCCCTCGACGCAGATCCGGCGGTCCGGCTGTGGACCCTGCGCAGCGTCGCGGAGAAGCTCGCCCCCGCCTATCCGGGCCGGGTGCACACCGTCGGCCACGGCGACGCCTTCACCGCGGCCGGGTTCGAGGTCCAGGTGCACGGGGAGCTGCACGCGGTGATCCACCCGGACATTCCGCGCGTCACGAACGTCGGCTTCCTCGTGGAGGGTTCCCTCTTCCACCCTGGGGACGCGCTGACCGTGCCCGGAGTACCCGTCGAGACCCTGATGGTCCCGGTGCACGCCCCCTGGAACAAGGTCTCCGAGGTGATCGACTACCTCCGCGAGGTCAAGCCGCGCCGGGCCCTGGACATCCACGACGCCTACCTCTCCGACATCGCCCGGCCGATCTACGACAACGTCCTGGGCGCCCTCGGGGGCACCGACCACGGGCGACTCACCGCGGGGGACTCCGCCGAACTGTGACTGTCGGTGCCGGGCGGTAGGTTGGCACGTATGCGTATCGCCACCTTCAACGTCAACTCCATCACCGCCCGGCTGCCGCGCCTGCTGGCCTGGCTGGAGAGCTCCGGCACGGATGTCCTGTGCATCCAGGAGACCAAGTGCTCGGAGGCGCAGTTCCCCTACGCCGAGCTGCGCGAGCTGGGCTACGAATCGGCGGTCAACGCCACCGGCCGCTGGAACGGCGTGGCCCTGCTCTCCAAGGTCGGCCTGGAGGACGTGGTCCTCGGACTGCCCGGCGGGCCCGACTACGAGGGCGTCCAGGAGCCCCGCGCGATCTCCGCCACCTGCGGCGGGGTCCGGGTCTGGTCGGTGTACGTGCCGAACGGGCGCGAGGTCGAGCACGACCACTACGGCTACAAGCTGGACTGGTTCCGCTCCCTGGCCACGGCCGTCGCCGAGGACGCGGCCGGTCCGCGCCCCTTCGCGGTGCTCGGCGACTTCAACGTGGCCCCGACCGACGAGGACGTCTACGACCCGGCCGTCTTCGCGGGCCTCACCCACGTCACCCCCGCCGAGCGGGCCGCCCTGGAGGCGCTGCGCGCCGCCGGCCTCTCGGACGTGTTCCCGCGCGCGCTGAAGTACGACCGTCCCTACACCTTCTGGGACTACCGGATGCTCGCCTTCCCCAAGAACAAGGGCATGCGCATCGACCTGGTCTACGGGAACGAGGCCTTCACCAAGGCCGTCACCGACTCCTACGTCGACCGCGAGGAGCGCAAGGGCAAGGGCGCGTCCGACCACGCGCCCGTCGTCGTGGACCTGGACCTCGGCGCCTGAGGACGTCCGGACCGACGGATCCAGGCGCGCCCTGTGGTCAGCGGCGGATCCTGGTGCGACGCTGGGCGGTATGAACATCCCTTTCCTGGGCAACTGGCTGAACCGAAGCGAAACGGAACAGGGTGCGGGACTCGCCGCCGCCCTCGAGGACGACCCCGAGGGCGTCGCCGAGTTGTTCTCGGAGTGCGAGATGCTGCGCGTCCAGGCACGGGCGGCCGGGCTCGAACTCGATGAGAGCCAGGCCTCGTTGGAGGCACTGGACCAGCTGATGCCGCGCTGGCGGCGGGATCCCGAGGCGGTGCCCTGGCTCGGCAACGACGCAGGCTTCTACCTGGGGACCGTGATCATCCGGACCGTTCCGGGGGCCGCCTGGCTGGTGTGGCCCAACGGCCAGCCGGTGATCCGGCTGGCCTCGGGCCGGGAGCTGAACGTGATCGAGTCGGGGGTGTCCTGGGCGATGACCGGATCCCCCGAGCTCAGCCAGGCCTACGCGGAAGCCTCCGAGGGCTGACGTTCCGGCGTGTCGTGGCCCCCCTCCCGTGCGAAGTGCCCTTCCGCGCCTGGATAGTTTGCGCTGGCCTCGGCGCATCGCGACCGGGACCGGGAACGACACCGAGAACGACTCCGACAAGTGGGCAGGGCGCACATGGCCGTCGAACCGTTGATCGAGCTGCGGGACGTCAACAAGCACTTCGGTGCGCTGCACGTACTGCGGGACATCAACCTCACCGTCGGCCGCGGGGAGGTGGTGGTGGTCATCGGCCCCTCCGGTTCCGGCAAATCCACCCTGTGCCGGGCGATCAACCGACTGGAGACCGTCGAGTCGGGCACGATCCTGATCGACGGGGAGGCGCTGCCCGCAGAGGGCAAGGAGCTGGCCCGGCTGCGTGCCGAGGTGGGGATGGTGTTCCAGTCCTTCAACCTGTTCGCGCACAGGACCGTGCTCGCCAACGTCTCGCTCGCGCAGGTCAAGGTCCGCGGCCGCAAGCGGGGCGAGGCGGACCGGCGCTCCCGGGAGCTCCTGGAGCGGGTCGGCCTGGCCGACCAGGCCGAGAAGTTCCCGGCCCAGCTCTCCGGCGGTCAGCAGCAGCGCGTGGCGATCGCCCGCGCCCTCGCCATGAACCCCAAGGCCCTGCTCTTCGACGAGCCCACCTCGGCGCTCGACCCGGAGATGATCAATGAGGTGCTGGAGGTCATGCTGCAGCTCGCCCGCGAGGGCATGACCATGATCGTGGTCACCCACGAGATGGGCTTCGCCCGCTCCGCCGCGAACCGCGTGGTCTTCATGGCCGACGGACAGATCATCGAGGACCGCACCCCGGAGCAGTTCTTCACCGCCCCGGAGAGCGACCGGGCCAAGGACTTCCTCTCCAAGATCCTCAAGCACTGACGGCGTCGGGCACGGGTGCCGGGTGCCGCGTGCGGCTGCCGCCGGGCGGCTGCCGCCGGGCGGCCCGGCCCCGGCAGCAGCCGTGGATCACTGCTCGCGCAGCGGCACCGACACGTAGCTGGGATCGGTGCGCGGCGAGGAGAAGGTCAGCTGCGCGCCGATCGGGTTGTGCTCGATGTAGAGCGGGTCGACGGTGTCGACGACGAGGGCGAGCCGGTGGCCCGCGGGGACGTCGTAGGCGGTGGAGAACAGCTCCAGGTCCACGCCGAAGGCCTGGCCGGGGGCCTTGCCGTGGAAGGTGTACGGGGCGTTGCTGACGAGCTTGCCGATGCCGAGCGGGCCGACGTCGTAGAGGTACGCGACGAAGGTGCCGTCGCCCTTGGTGGGGGTGACGGTGGTGTGCAGCTTCGCGGTGCCGCGGATCCGGCGCGCCCGGTCGTAGCGCTCCGACTGCCAGACGGCCGCGAAGGCCCGGGGGAGGAGCGGGACGGAGGCGATCGGCGGCGCCTTGACGAACTGGTCGAGGGCGCTGGACAGGAGGAGGATGCCGCCGTTGGCGCCGGAGTCGACATTGGCGAAGAGGTGCTCGCTGTCGGAGAGCGCGAGCTTCTCGGTGCCCCCCGCGCCGACCGACTTCCAGTCGGCGTAGCCCTCGTACCCGTCGTCGCTACGGGACTTGATCTGTACCGGGGCCTCGGTGTCGACGCCGTTGCGCTCGCTCTTGAGGTAGCGGTCGAACCAGCGGTGCGCGTTGGTCCAGGTGTCGTTGGGGAGCCCGAGCAGGCCGGTGCCCTCGGCGGTGGCGTGGTCCCCGGGCCGGAACTCCAGACGCTTCGGGCCGGTCAGCCGCTCGTAGAACTTCGCGTACTGGTTGGGCGGGAAGATGGTGTCGCCCCAGGCGTTGCCGAGCATGATCGCGGCGCCGTTGGCGTTGATCCGGTCCACCTGCTCGGAGGCCGATCGCTGTCTGCCCCACTCGATCATCTCCTGCTCCCGGTCCAGCCGGGAGCCGAGGAAGTTGCCGAGCAGCGTCTTCAGTTCGGGTCCGGGGCGGCCGGTGAGGTATCCGGCGGCGCCGAGCATCGCGGCGGCCTGGAGGTGCTGGGTGCGACCGGAGTAGATGGACTCGATCAGGTCGGCCCAGCCACTCATCGCGACCACGGCCTTGACGCGCGGGTCGTGGGCGGAGGCCAGCAGGGTGATGCCGGCGGCGTACGAGACCCCGCCGAGGCCGATGCGGTCAGCGTCGGCGGGGGAGTTGGCGAGCGCCCAGTCGATGACCGCGCTGACGTCGGCGATGTCCGGCGGGCCGGCCACCTCGATGTCGCCGCCGGAGAGCCAGAAGCCGCGCGAGGTGTAACTGACCACGACGTAGCCGGAGTCGGCGAGCCTCTTGGCCTGGGCGATGTATTCGATCTGCGGCAGGCCCCAGCTGGTGGGCAGCACGATCAGCGGGTACTTGCGGCCGCTCGCGGCCCCGGCCGGGGTGAAGACGTTGCCCTTGAGGGTGATTCCGCCGGAGCCCGGGATGTCGTGGAAGCGCACCTGCGACGAGGCGTCGGCGGCGGCTGCCACGGTGGTGGCGGGCGCCGCCTGGGCCTGGTGGGGGGCCAGGCCCAGGGCGGTTGCCGCCAGCAGGGTCGCCACGGCCGCGGCGGTGGTGGTGCGGTGCATCTATCGCTCCTCGCGTACGCCGGGGTTGTCAAAGTGACCCGACGGTAACGGGAGCGAGTTACCCAAAGTAACCCGTGAGTAAGTTACGCACTGGTAACGATTGGGTGATAGAGGTGGACCGGCGGCCGCGGGGCGGCCGTCAGCCGTTCTGCGGGGTGCCGGACAGCGCGCTCTTGGCCTTCCACTGGTCCCAGGAGAGGTTCCACTCGCCGTAGCCGTTGCCGATGTCGGCGTTGCCCTTGGAGCCCTCGCCGACCACCTCGAAGGCGTCACCGATCTGCGACTGAGCGAAGAGCTCCTTGGCGTTGGCGTCGCTCATCCCCACGCAGCCGGAACTGCTGTTGGAGCGGCCGAAGTTGGCCTCGTTCCACGGGGCGGCGTGCGCGTACATGCCGGACCAGGTCAGCCGCATCGAGTAATCGACCATCTTGTCGTAGGCGTTGTCCAGGCCCACCGTCTGGGAGTCCATCCGGATGGTGCCCTCCTTCGACATGATCACCATCTTCCCGGACCAGGACGCCTTCTTGCCGCCCGGAGTGCCGGCCGAGATCGGGATCGTCTTCTGCGTCTGGCCGTCCTCCGTCACCGACAGCTTCTTGGTGTCGAGGCTGACCTGGACCCGGCGGTCCTTGCCGATCTTGAACTCGGTGTTGTAGTCACGGGCGAACATCCCCCCGCCCTTGCCGGAGTCCACGCCGTTCAGGTTCATCTCGACCTTCACGTCGGTGCCGGACTTCCAGTAGTCCTTGGGCCGCCAGTCGACGCGGTCGTTGCCGGAGTGGTCCTTGATCCAGCCCCAGGAGCCCTCGGTGTTGTCCGAGGTGGTGACCTTGAGCTGCTTCTCCACCTCGGCCTTGTTCGTCACCGGGTTGTCGAAGACGAGGGACACGGGCATCGCCACGCCCACCGTGCTGCCCTTGGTGATGTTGATCGAGACCTTGTTCACCTTGTCGGCGGCGCTGGTCTTGAACTGCGTCGTGGCGCTCTGGCTGTCGGTGTTCTGCGCCTCGACCTTGTACTCCGCACCGGCCGGGGCGTTGCGCTCCGAGGTCCAGCTCTTCCCGTCGTCGGCTATCTTCCCCGGCAGCTCCGCGCCCTTGGCGTCGGTCACCTTCACCTGGGCCAGCTTGCCCTCGGCGACGGTCACCGTCACCGGCTGGCCCGCCTTGACCTGATCGCCCGTGAGGTTCACCGAGACGGCCATGGCCGCCTTCGGCTTCGACTCGTCCTTGCCCTTGTCGTCGCCACCACCGTCACTCCCGCCCGAACAGGCGGTGAGCGCGGCGGCCAGAAGTGCGGTGCCCGCCATGGCGGTGCGGCGTATACGGCTCAACGAAGGGCCCTTTCCAGGAGCGGTGGGGAGTGACGTTCGCAAAAGGAGATGCCAACGACCCGACTTTAGGTTCCGTGATCGGCGGAAAACCTCGTCCCTTCTCTTGTGACGTCGACCGCAGCGAAACGGTCATCGTCCGGTCACAATCGCCGCGCACGGCGGTCACGGGCGGCTGTGAGAGTCCTGTGAGAGACCGTCAGGACGACAGGAAGGCCGTCTGCCGTGTGTGCACTGCTCGTGACCCCCGCCCAGCAGGACCATGACCAGGACCGGGAGCTCCGCGTGCGTGCCCTGTCCGTCTCGGAATACCAGACGTTCCTTTACCGCCACGGCGGAGCGAGCTTTCTCCAGTACCCGTCCTGGGCGCGCGTAAAGGACCTTTGGCGCTCGGAAAGGGTCGGTTGGCACTATCCGGACGGCCAGATTCAGGGGGCTGGTCTGGTTCTCTATCGGCAATTCCCCGGCACCCGGAAATACTTCGCCTACCTTCCCGAGGGCCCCGTCGCCGACTGGTCCGATCCGCACATCGACCGCTGGCTGACCCCGCTCATGCGCCACCTGCGCTCCGCCGGCGCCTTCGCCGTCCGCATCGGCCCCACCCCCGCCTACCGACGCTGGGACGCGGCCACCGTCAAGGCCGCCTCCGGGCCCGGCCGACAGATATCCGACGTGCTCGCCACCGAGGTCGACCCGGTGGGCGCCGCCCTCGCCGACCGGCTGCGCACCCGCGGCTGGACGCGGTGCGGCGGCGAGGACGACGGCGACGCCCAGCCCCGCCACGTCTTCCGCGTCCCGCTGGCCGGCCGCACCCTCGACGAGGTCTGGGCGGGCCTCAACCAGGAATGGCGGCGCAACGTACGCAAGGCCACGAAGTCCGGCGTGGAGACGGTCATCGGCACCTCCGCCGACCTGCCCGAGTTCTACCGCCTGCTGCGCATCACCGAGGAGCGCGACGGCTTCCGGCTCGGCCGCTCCCTCGCGTACTACGAGCAGCAGTACCAGGTCCTCAACGAGGAGGCGCCCGGCCGCATGCGGCTCTACCTGGGCGTCCACCAGGGCGAGATCCTCGCCGCCCACACGATGATCACCGCCGGGAAGCGGGTCTGGTACCAGACCGGCGCGTCCGCCGACCACCGCCGCGAGGTACGCCCCAGCAACGCCCTGCAGTGGCGCATGATGTGCGACGCCCACGCCCTGGGCGCGGAGGAGTACGACATGCGCGGGGTACCCTCCACCCTTGACCCCTCGGCGCGTTCGTACGGGCTGCTGCGCTGGAAGCTCGGCACCGGCGGACAGGTCGTCGAGACGCTGGGAGAGTGGGAGATACCGATGGACGGAGTCGCCAACACGGCGCTCTACAAGGCGTTCCAGGCCTACCTGGCCCGCCGGTGACGGCCACCGACACCGACAGCGGTACCAGAGCGGACGCCGCCCCGGCGAGCGCCGGCGCACCCTCGGGGAAGACCTCGGTGCTGCGCAGCGGCGCCCTCATGGCGGCCGGTTCCATCGTCTCCCGCGCCACCGGCTTCATCCGCTCCGCCGTCGTCGCCGCGGCACTGGGCGCCGAATTCCTCGGCGACAGCTACACCGTCGCCAACACGGTCCCGAACATCATCTACATGCTGCTCATCGGCGGCGCGCTCAACGCCGTCTTCGTACCCGAGCTCGTCCGGGCCGCCAAGGAGCACGCGGACGGCGGATCGGCCTACACCGACCGGCTGCTCACCGCCTGCACCGCCGCCCTCGTGGCGCTCACCGCCGTCGCCGTCCTCGCCGCCCCGCTGATCGTCTCGGTGTACACCGACTACGACGGGGCCCAGGCGAGCACCACCGTGGCCCTCGCCCGGTACTGCCTGCCGCAGATCCTCTTCTACGGGCTCTTCACCCTGCTCGGGCAGGTGCTGAACGCCCGCGGCCGGTTCGGCGCGATGATGTGGACCCCGGTCCTCAACAACGTCGTCATCATCGGCGTCTTCGGACTGTTCCTCTACCTCTCCCACGACGGGGCGGCCGGCCTCAGCGCCGGCGAGACCCGGCTCCTGGGTCTCGGCACCACCCTCGGCATCGTCATCCAGGCCCTCGCCCTCGTCCCCTCGCTGCGCGCCGCCCGCTTCCGCTGGCGCCCCCGCTTCGACTGGCGCGGCAGCGGCCTCGGCCGCCCCCTGCGCAACGCGGGCTGGCTGATCATGCTCGTCCTCACCAACCAGATCGCCTACTGGGTCGTCACCCGGCTTTCCACCACCACCGGCCGGCACGCCGTGGACGCCGGACTCGCGGGCGGCGCCGGCTACATCGCCTACAGCAACGCCTACCAGCTGTGGGTCGTCCCGCAGGGCATCATCACCGTCTCCCTCGTGACCGCCCTGATGCCCCGGATGAGCGCGGCCGCCACCGACGGCGACCTCGCCGCCGTGCGCCGCGACATCTCCTACGTCCTGCGCTCCAGCGCCGCCCTCGTCGTGCCCGCCGCCGCGCTCTTCGCCGCCCTCGCCCCCTGGGTGATGGGCAGCGTCTTCGAGTACGGCCGCACCGACGCCGCCGACATCGAGGTCATGGCGGGCATGCTCATCGCCTTCGCCCCCGGACTGATCGCCTACTCCGCCCAGTACGTCCTCTCGCGCGGCTTCTACGCCCTCTCCGACACCCGGACCCCTTTCTTCCTGAACCTGGTCATCGCCGCGCTCACCGCCGGGCTGTCCGCCGCCGCCTACTTCCTGCTGTCCCCGCGCTGGGCCGTCACCGGCATGGCCGCCGCCTCCTCCGTCGCCTTCCTCGCGGGGGCCGCCGTCACCGCCCGCACCCTCACCCGCCGGCTCGGCCCGCGCGCGGGCACCCGTACGCAGCGGCGCGCGACCGCCCTACGGACCCACCTGCGGCTCCTGGGCGCCTGCGTACCGGCGGCCGCCGCCGCGTACGCCACCGCCCGCGCCACCGAGCGGTTCGGCGACTTCGCCGCCGTCGGGGCGGGAACCGTCGCCCTGGCGCTCGTCGTCGTCATCCTCGCCGGGCCGCTGCGCCTGACGGAGATCACCGACATGCTGGACTCCCTGAGGCGCAGGACCGGCCGATAGCGGGAGCCAAGCCCCGCAACACCTTTGGGATACTGACCGGATGCCACGCGTACTGCTGATCGAGGACGACCCTTCCATCCGCGAGGGGGTCGGCCTCGGCCTGCGCCGCCGAGGCCACGACGTGAGTTCCGCCGAGACCGGCGAGGAAGGGCTGGCGCTGATGGGCGGCTTCCGCCCCGAGCTCGTCCTGCTCGACCTGATGCTGCCCGGCATCAACGGCGTCCAGGTCTGCCGCCGCATCCGCGAGACCAGCCAGGTGCCGATCATCATGCTCACCGCACGCGGCGACGACTTCGACATAGTCGTCGGCCTGGAGGCCGGCGCCGACGACTACATCGTCAAACCCGCCCGCACCGAGGTCATCGAGGCCCGCATCAAAGCCGTCCTGCGCCGGCTCAGCGACCCCGTGGGCACCCGCCCGGGAGTCGAGCACCACGGCGAGCTGAGCATCGACCGCGCCGGGCTGAGCGTCGCCAAGAACGGCGAGCGCGTGCCCCTCGCCCCCAGCGAGATCAAGCTCCTGCTGCACCTGTCGGCCTCGCCCGAGCAGGTCTTCTCCCGCCAGCAACTCCTCGAGTACGTCTGGGACCACAGCTACCACGCCGACGCCCGGCTCGTGGACGCCTGCGTCCGCCGGCTGCGCACCAAGGTCGAGGACCCCGACGCGAGCCCCCGCTACATACAGACCGTGCGCGGCTTCGGCTATCGCTTCGGTCCGCTGTAGGCGACCGTGCGACGCATAGCGCCGCTGGGCCTGCGCACCCGGCTGATCGCGGCCTTCCTGCTGGTCGCCGCGATCAGCGCGGTGACCACGGCCGCCCTCACCTACCAGCAGGCGCGCAACGCGATCCTCAAGCAGACCCAGGACACCGCGATCAGCACCCTGCGGGACCAGGTCGAGCAGCAGGAGTTCCGGCTTCCGCTGGACCAGCAGGAAGTCCAGCGCATCGTCATCGAACTCGGCAAGCGCGGCAAACCGCACCCGTGGATCATCTTCGGCGAGTACGGCAGCGTGCGGGTCTCCACCAACCCCGGCACACCGACCTCCAGCGTGATCACCGACGACCTGCGCGAGAAGGTCCGCCGCAACGACTACACCGCCTTCCAGCGGGTCGAGGACCAGCGCGGCAACCCGTGGCTCACCGTGGGGGTCCCCGCCCTCATCGAGCACAACGGCTCCACCGAATCCACCGGCGCCGTCTTCTACGCCAGCGTCCCGCTCTCCACCGAGAAGCAGACCGTCGAGGCCATGGTCGACGCCGCCAAGCAGGGCGCCGTCCCGGGGCTGGCCATCGCCATCGTGCCCGCCCTGCTGGCCGCCCGCAGCGTCCTGCGGCCGGTCCGCGACATGCGCCGGGCCGCCCAGCGCCTCGGCCGCGGCCGCCTCGACACCCGGATCGAGGTCAGGGGCGCCGACGAGCTCGCCGGACTCGCCCGCACCTTCAACGAGACCGCCCGCGCCCTGGAGCAGTCCGTACGCGAGCTCCAGGACGCGGAGGTCCGCGCCCGCCGCTTCGCCTCCGACGTCTCCCACGAACTGCGCACCCCCCTCGCCGGGATGCTCGCCGTCACCGAGGTCCTCGACGAGGATTCCGAACGCCTCGACGCCGACACCGCCAAGGCCCTGCGCCTGGTCAGCGCCGAGACGGGCAAGCTCGCCGTCCTCGTCGAGGACCTGATGGAGATCTCCCGCTTCGACGCCCGGGCCGCCGAGCTCAACCTCGACGACGTGGACGTCGCCGAAGCCGTGCGCAAGACCCTGGAGCGCCGCCACTGGGTCGACGACCGCATCGTCACCGAACTGCCGGACCGGGTACGCGCCCGCCTCGACCCGCGCCGCTTCGACGTGGTCCTCGCCAACCTCGTAGGCAACGCCCTCCGCCACGGCGGCGCGCCCGTATGCGTCACCGTGCGGACCGCACCGGGCGAGCACGGCACACGGCTCCTGATCGACGTCGCCGACAGCGGCCCCGGCATCGCCCCCGAGGTGCTGCCGCACATCTTCGACCGGTTCTTCAAGGCCGACGCGGCCAGGACCCGCTCCGCCGGCAGCGGTCTCGGCCTCGCCATCACCCTGGAGAACGTCCGCCTGCACGGCGGCACCCTCCTCGCGGCCAACGGGCCCGCCGGGGGAGCGGTCTTCACCCTCGACATGCCGCTGGAGGCCCACGCGTGACCGGGCACCGAACGAGATCCCGGGCGGCCGCGGCCACGGCGGCGCTGGTCGGCTGCGCCCTGCTGCTCACCGGATGCGGGATCAAACGCACCGGGGTGATCGACAGCGGTCACGCCGCCACCGTCAAGGTCTCCGGGAGCAAGGGCAACTTCCTCTACTTCGTGTCCAAGGAGGGCGACCGGCTCGTCCCGACCCCCTTCAGCGTGCCGGAGGGCTACAACCTCAACCCTGTGGTGCTGTTGCGGCTGCTGCTGGACGGCCCCCGCGGCCGGGCCGGCGAGGTCGGGCTCACCACGGCGCTGCCCCGGCTGCCCGACGGGGCGGAGGAACAGCTGGCGGTGAGCCCGTACGCGCACGACGGAACGAGGGTCCGGGTGCCGTTCGCCGTGGGCAACCTGTCGGACCTGGCCCGCATGCAGCTCGTGTGCACCATCGGCGCCTCCGTCGTGACGGACACCCTCAGCCCCGTCAGCCTGCAGGGTTCCGACACCACCCTCCCGGCCGCCGACTGCGACCTGAAACGCTGACCGGCGCGGTCCACCCCCGGCCCGCGGGGCCGCACCCTTGCGGCCGGGGGCGCCCACCCGTCACGGTGGCCCCATGGACCACGCCGCGGACGTCCCCGACGTCTTCGACCCCCGCATCTACGCCTCCGGCATCCCGCACGAGCGCTACCGGCTGCTGCGCGAGCGGCACCCCGTGGCCTGGCAGGCGGAACCGGAGATCCAGGGCTGGCCCGCCGGCCCCGGCTTCTGGGCCGTCACCCGGCACGCCGACGTCGTACGGGTCCTGCGCGACCACCGGACGTACTCCTCCTGGCTGGGCGCCACCCAGATCCGCGACCCCGACCCCGCCGACCTGCCCTTCCTGCGCCGCACCATGCTCAACCAGGACCCGCCCGAGCACGGCCGGCTGCGCCGGCTGGTGTCCCGCGCCTTCACCCCCGCCCGCGTCGACGCCTTCGCCGGGCGAGTACGCGAGCGCGCCCGCACCCTGCTCGCCGCCGCCCGCCGGGACGCCGAGGACGGCGCCGTCGACCTCGTACGCGCCGTCACCGACGAATACGCGCTGCTGAACCTCACCGACCTGCTGGGTGTCCCGGCCACCGACCGGGCCCTGCTGCTGGAGTGGACCGTACGGATCATCGGGTACCAGGACCCCGACGACGCCCCGGCGCCGCTCCTCGGCCCGGACGGCACACCGCTCGACCCGCGCTCCCCGGCCCTGCTCGGCGAGATGTTCGCGTACGCCCGCGAACTGGCCGACCACAAGCGCGCGCACCCCGGCGACGACGTGATGACCGCCCTCGCCGAGGCCGGGCTCGACCCGGCCGAACTGGAGATGTTCTTCTTCCTGCTCACCGTCGCGGGCAACGACACCGTACGCAGCGCCGCCCCCGGCGGCCTGCTCGCCCTGGCCGAGGCCCCGGACGCCTACCGCCGACTCGCGGACGGATCCGTCCCGTTCGACCGGGCCGTCGACGAGCTCCTGCGCGTCCACCCGCCGGTGCTCAGCTTCCGCCGCACGGCCGCCGTCGACACCGACCTGGCCGGGCAGCCGATCCGCGCCGGGGACAAGGTGGTGGTCTTCCACGCCTCCGCCAACCACGACGAGCGTGTCTTCGCCGACCCCGGCCGCCTCGACCTGGCGCGGACGCCCAACCCGCACGTCTCCTTCGGGGACGGCCCGCACGTCTGCCTCGGCGCCCACTTCGCCCGGCTCCAGCTGCGCACCCTCTACGAGGAGTGGTGCGCGGCCATGCCCGCGCCGGAACTGGCGGGACCGCCCCGGAGACTGGTCTCCAACTTCATCAACGGGATCACGCGGCTGCCGGTACGGGTGTCAGGGCGGCCCGGGTGACATCGGCCGCGAGCTCGGTCACATCGGGGCCGTAGGCATCGGAGTTGACCACCTTCAGCACCAGGCAGAAGGGATCCTTCCCGTACGTGCGGGCCAGCCGCTCGTGGTGGCGGGCGAGATAGCGGGCGGCGGCCTGGTTGCTGACCGCCGTCTGCCCGGAGAGCAGGAAGACGGGACGGCCGCCCTGTGCGCCCGTCAACCTGGCGAGCAGCACGTACTCCACCCGGCCCTTGGCCCACCGGTAGCTCTCGCCGCCCACCTGGATCGCGCCCCGGTCCTCGTGTTCCTGGGTGTCGACGTTCACCCGTACCCCCGGCAGCATCGAGGCCAGGTGCGCCACCGTGCGGGTGTTCGACGTCGGGCCGCCGACGCAGAACTCGGCCCGTTCGCCGAAGCCCTGACGCGCCTCGTCGTGCGTGACGATCTGGACGTTGGCCCCGCAGTCCTTGATCAGCGCGGATATCTCCAGCAGTGCGAACGCGTCGTTGCGGTGCACCGACGACTCCTTGCCGCCCATCTGCCGGTTGACCACGAACAGGCACTCGGCGCCGGCCGGCAGCCCGAAGAAACCCTGCTTGCGGCGCAGCGTACGGCGCCACAGGTAGGTCCGGGCGAACCAGCCGAACCCGCCGCTGACGGCGGTGGCTATCACCCCGAGCACGATGTTGCGCACGTCGTCGTTCATGCGGCGGATGGTAGCGGCCGGGTGGCCTTCCTGACGCAGGGGGTGCGGTGAAGTTACGCTGCGCCGACCAGACCTGACAAGCCGTCGACCGGAGGAACCGGATGCGTGCTCCCGCCGCACGTCAGTTAGCGCTCGTCGCCCTCGCCGGGGCGCTCGTCTCCACCGGGGCCGCGGCCCCGCCCACCACGACCACCCCACCGGCCAAGGTGCCGGTCGCCGTCGGCTACGGCGGGGCCGTCGCCAGCGTCGACGCCGACGCCTCCGCCGCGGGCATCGCCGTCCTGCGCTCCGGCGGCAACGCCGTGGACGCGGCGATCGCCACCGCCGCCGCGCTCGGGGTGACCGAGCCCTACTCGGCGGGCATCGGCGGAGGCGGCTACTTCGTCTACTACGACGCCCGCTCGCGCCGGGTGCAGACCATCGACGGCCGCGAGACCGCCCCCGCCACGGCCACCGAGACCCTCTTCCAGGAGAACGGCCTGCCCATCCCCTTCGCGGAGGGCCAGACCAGCGGCCTCGGGGTCGGCGTGCCCGGCACCCCCGCCACCTGGAAGAGCGCCCTCGACGCCTGGGGCACCCGCCCGCTGGACAAACTGCTGAAGCCCGCCGAGAAACTGGCCCGCGACGGCTTCACGGTGGACAGCACCTTCCGGGCCCAGACCGACCTCAACCAGGACCGCTTCAAGGACTTCCCGGACACCGCGAAACTCTTCCTGCCGGGCGGCGCCCTGCCGGTGGTCGGCTCCACCTTCAAGAACCCGGACCTGGCCGCCACCTACGCCGAACTCGGCCGCAAGGGGACCGGCGCCCTCTACCGCGGGCCCCTCGCCGAGGACATCGTCCGGGCCGTGCGCACGCCCCCGGTGGACCCGGCGGCCACCCGCAAGGTCCGCCCCGGCGACCTGACCACCGGGGACCTGCGCACGTACGCGACCAAGCGGCAGGACCCGACCCGGGTGGGCTACCGGGGTCTGGACGTCTACAGCATGGCGCCCTCCTCCTCCGGCGGCACCACCGTCGGCGAGGCGCTGAACATCCTGGAGCGGACCGACCTCTCGAAGCTGTCCGAGACGCAGTACCTGCACCGCTTCATCGAGGCCTCACGGATCTCCTTCGCCGACCGGGGCCGCTGGGTCGGCGACCCGGCGGCGGTGGACGTGCCCACGCGCGAGCTGCTCTCGCAGCGGTTCGCCGATTCGCGCGGCTGCCTGATCGCGCCCGACCGTACGCTGACCAGCCCGCTGGCCCCCGGTGACCCGCGCCACCCGGCGGCCTGCGGCGGCTCCGGCCAGGCCGCCCCGACCACGTACGAAGGGGAGAACACCACCCACCTGACGGCCGCCGACCGCTGGGGCAACGTGGTCTCCTACACCCTGACCATCGAGTCCACCGGCGGCAGCGCCATCACCGTCCCGGGCCGCGGCTTCCTGCTGAACAACGAGCTGACCGACTTCTCCTTCGCCCCGGCCGCACCCGGGGTCCCGGACCCGAACCTGCCCGGCCCCGGCAAGCGGCCGCGCTCCTCCATGGCCCCGACGATCGTGCTGGAGGACGGCCGTCCGGTGCTCGCGGTGGGCTCCCCGGGCGGCGCCACCATCATCACCACCGTGCTGCAGACCCTGATCGGCCACCTGGACCGGGGACTGCCGCTGGTCGAGGCGATCGCCGCGCCGCGGGCCAGCCAGCGCAACCAGACCACCACCGAGCTGGAGCCGGGCCTGTGGAACAGTCCGCTGCGCGCGGAGCTGGAGGCGATCGGCCACGCTTTCCGGCAGAACCCGGAGATCGGCGCCGCGACCGGCGTGCAGCGGCTGCCGGACGGCCGCTGGCTGGCGGCGGCCGAGACCAGCCGCCGGGGCGGCGGCTCGGCGATGGTGGTCCGTCCGCACGGGAGGCCGTAGCGCCCTTCCCTAGAGAGCGGTGAGGATCCGCGGACCGTGGGTGGTGATCGCGACCGTGTGCTCCGAGTGGGCGGCGCGGCTGCCGTCGACGGTGCGCAGGGTCCAGCCGTCCGCGTCGCAGGTGTAGTCGTCCGTGCCGCCCGCGATCAGCATCGGCTCGATGGCGAGGACCAGGCCGGGACGCAGCGTCATCCCGCGTCCCGGCGGGCCCTCGTTGGGCACGCCCGGGTCCTCGTGCATGCTGCGGCCGATGCCGTGGCCGCCGAAGCCGTCCGGTACCCCGTACCCGGCGGCCCGGCAGGTGGCGCCGATCGCGTGGGCGATGTCGCCGATCCTGTTCCCCGGTACGGCGGCGGCGATCCCGGCCGCGAGGGCCGCCTCGGAGGTCTCGATCAGCCGGAGGTCGGCGGGGCGGGCCCGGCCGACCGTGAAGCTGATGGCCGCGTCGCCGGCCCAGCCGCCGAGCAGCGCCCCGAAGTCGGCGCTGACCAGGTCGCCGTCCTGCAGCGGGTGCTCGCCGGGGATGCCGTGCACGATCGCGTCGTTGACCGAGAGGCACAGCGAGGCGGGGAAGGGCACCGGTGCGAACCTCGGCCGGTAGCCCAGGAAGGGCGAGGTGGCGCCGGCCTCGCGGAGCACCTCGCGCGCCACCCGGTCCAGGTCCAGCGGGGACACCCCCACGTCGGCGGCCTCCCGTACGGCGGCCAGGGCGCGGGCGACCACCCGGCCCGCGGCCCGCATCTCGTCGATCTCTCGGTCCGTCTTCAGTTTCACCATGCCAATAACTATACCGGTATAACAATAACGGGATAGTTATTGGTGTGCGGGGTAGGATGAGGCCATGGTCCGTACCCCCCTCACCCCCGAAGAGCGCGAGCGCGGCGAGCGACTCGGCGTCCTGCTGCGCGAGGCCCGCGGCGACCGGAGCATGGTCGAGGTCGCCGCCGGCGCCGGGCTCTCCGCCGAGACCCTGCGCAAGATCGAGACCGGCCGGGCGCCCACCCCCGCCTTCTTCACGGTCGCCGCCCTGGCCGCGGCCCTCGGCCTCTCCCTGGACGACCTGCTGCGCCGCTGCGCCGCCGTCCCGGCCTAGACGGTCTCATCCGTACCTCGCCGGGCTCGACCGGCAGGATCCGGAAGGGACGACCCGGGCCTGCCGTTCGGGCGGGCCCGCAGGCCAGACGGACCAATCCGCGGTGGGAGGTCCGGAGCGCGGGGCAAGCGTGAAGGCGTGTCAGCCATGAACGCATCCAAGCGAGTCGGATTCGCAGTCGTCGGCGCCCTCCTCGCGGGCGGCCTGCTGCTCGCGGCCTGCGCCGTCCCCGAAGACCACCGCGCCGGCGACGTGGTCTTCCACCACCCGGGCGTCGTCGTCAGCCACGGCGGGCTCCGGCAGGCGAAGCAGATGGTCGCGGCCGGCAAGGAACCCTGGCTCTCGGCGTACCGGTCACTCCTGACCAGCCGCTACGCCTCGCTCGACTACACCCCGCACCCGGCCGACGTGGTGCCCTGCCCCTTCAACAGCGGCCCGCAGTCCTGCCTCGACGAACGACAGGACGCGATCGCCGCCTACACCCACGCCCTGCTGTGGTCGGTGAACGGCAGGACCGCCCACGCGCGCAAGGCCGTACAGATCATGGACGCCTGGTCGGCCGTGATGAAGACGCACCGCGAGGACAACGCCGCGCTCCAGGCCGCCTGGTCCGGATCCAGCTGGGCGCGCGCCGCCGAGATCATGCACGCCGACTACCCGAACTGGGAGCAGCCGCGGGTCGACCGGTTCAAGCAGATGCTGCGCAAGGCCTACCTGCCGGCCGTCCGCGCCCAGGTGCCCGCCTACAACGGCAACTGGGAACTGGCCATGACCGACGCCGCCGTCTCCATCGCCGTCTTCCTGGAGGACCAGGTGATCTTCCGGGAGTCGCTGGAACGGTTCCGGGCGCGCGTGCCCGCGTACTTCTACCTCCGGACGGACGGCCCGCGCCCGATGGCCCCGCAGTACGCCGCCATCCGGACCGCCGACCAGGTCAAGGCGTACTGGTTCGACCAGAGCACCTACGTCGACGGCATCGCCCAGGAGACCTGCCGCAACCTGATGCACGTCGGCTACGCGCTCGCCGCGTCCGCGCACATCGCCGAGACCGCCTGGCACCAGGGCGTCGACCTGTACGGCGAGCAGTCCGCCCGGCTGCGCACCGCGCTGGAGTTCCACGCGAAGTACCAGCTCGGGGCCGAGGCCCCGACGTGGCTGTGCGGGGGCAAGGTGGAGCGGACCATGGGGCCCGACCTGGAGGTGGCCCTGCACCACTACGAGACGCGAACCGGCGCGAAGCTCCCGTACACCCGCGCCCTGGTCGAGAAGACCCGACCGGCCGGGACCGACGAGCTGTTCGTGGCCTGGGAAACGGTCAGCCACGGAGAGGCCCCGCCCACCTGACACCCCCTAGGTCGTCTCTTTCGGATCTTGTCGGGCCCGGCAAGATCCGGAAGAGACGGCCTAGGGTTCGGTCATGGATCTCGAAGAGCTCGGCCGGGCGCGCTACGTCAGTCTCACCACCTTCCGCAAGAACGGCACGCCCGTGGCGACGCCCGTGTGGGCGGTGGCCGACGCGGGTGAGCTGTACGTGTGGACGCGCAGCGATTCGTGGAAGGTCAAGCGGATCCGCAACAACGGGCGGGTCACCGTCACCGCGTGCGACATGCGCGGGCGCGTCGAGGAAGGGGCACAGGCGCGGGAGGGCGAGGCCCGGCTGCTCGACGAGGCGGGCCTGCGGCGGGTGCGGAAGCTGATGTCGCGCAAGTACACCTGGCAGTTCTGGTTGGTGGACGTACCCGCCGCCCTGGCGCGGCGCGGCAAGCGCCCGCACACCGCGATCGCCGTCAAGCTTTGAGATTCCCGTAGCCCGCCCGTAACACGGGTGGGGTCCAATGCGGTCATGGAGACCGCGACTTCGCTGGCGATCAGTCAACTCTCTGGATACTTGCGGGGATTGACGCAGAGGCTGGATCCCGGGGCAGGCTGGTACGGGGAGTTCGTGCGTCGGGATCCGGAGGGCTTGAAGGCCTGTCTCGACGGGGCGGCGATGCCTCCCTGGGACGTGGTGGAATCGCTGCTGCGGGACCTGGCCGGGGCCCGGGGCGCGGAGTTCGCGGCGCGGGAGACCGTATACGCGGCCCAGCTGCGGGCGGCGGGCGTCGCCGTGTGGGACCGGCTGCCGGGCGGTGAGGGCGAGCTGCGGACCCTGCTCGCGGCGGGCGCGGCGCAGCGGGCCGCATCTCAGACGGTTCTGCGGAGCCTGACCGTACGGGTCGGCCGGGCTGCCG
>NZ_JBGBPT010000043.1:0-49855 GCF_041106355.1 Streptomyces sp. BF23-19
CGACGCCCTGAACTCCCCGTTCTTCCGCGACGTTCCCCTCGAGGAGCGTCCGCAGGCGCTCCGCGCGGTGGTGGACACTTTGCTGCGGGCCCCGACCAAGGGCAGGGTGACCATCGGGCCCACGTCGATTACGGTCAATGGGCTGAAGGTGACGTTCACATTGACGCCTGACTGCGCCGTGGTCCGCAGGCTCAACCCGCCGAAGCCCGGCAACAACGAGCCCGCGCGATATCGGGCGGACCGCTGGAAGCTCCCCCGCCCGAAGAAGAGCGAGTAGCAGCTCCTTGCCGGCCTTCGAGTCGGCCCGGGGCGACTTCACCGCCGGTGGTACGAACGCAGTCGCGGGCTCCCTGATGGTGGAGCCCGCGCGCGTGCGGGTTGTTCAGGCAGCAGATACGTTGCCGATGATGTCCTGGGCACGGCCGAGTGCCGTGGGAAGCAGTCTCGACGCCGCGTTGATGTCGAGGAGCACGTTTTCCAGGTGGCACTGGGCTTCCGCGATGTCGGAGCCGTCCCGCGTCACGACATCGCCGTCACGCGCGAGGTCGGCGATGTACCACGCAGCCATCGTCCGTACTCGCAGGCGAACCGGGGATGCCAACCGGCCGAACTACAGCGGGGAGCACAAGGCCCATGGCCTGCTGTTTCTCGCCCTGACCGACGAGCGCGGCAACCTGGTGGATCTCGGCGGCAAGGCCGGGCCGCTCCAGCGAGGTAACCACCGCCCGGCACAACAAGATCACCGCCAAGCTGCGGGAGGCCGGCCTCGGGGCGCTGGCGGACCTCGGCTTCACCGGCCTGGACGACGATCCGGATCGTCACCGGCCGCAAAGCGACCCGCGGCCATCCCCTCAGCACCGCCCAGAAGGAAGCGAACAAGCTGATCAGCCGCGAGCGCGCGGCGAACGAGCACGGCTTCGCCGACATGAAGAACTGGTGGATCCTCACCAAGGTCGGCATGAACGCCCGACACGCGACCACGCTCCTGCGGGCCCTCCTCGTGCTGACGAATGCCGAGGTCAAACGGTGACGGGCGATCACCCAATGCCGCGAAGTTAAGGCGTCGCGGCCGGCGCGAGCACCCCAGTCCCGGCCCACGCCAGCCCCATGACCTGAGCTTTAGGTTGGACGATCCCTATTGTCAGTGCGGTGCGCTTCACTGCCGTCATGGATCTCACGCAAACGACCGTCAACGACCTGCTGGCCCAACTCGGCCCGGGAGACAGCTACATTCACCTGCCCAGCGACCTGGACCCGCAGGACCTGACCGACCTGCTCGCCGACAGGTACGGCGCCCCGCGCACCCTCGTCCTCGACGGTTTCACCGATCCGACGGTCGACGAGTCCAGGGGCGCGGCTCTCCTCGCCCTCTTCGAGGGCCGGGCCGTGAAGATACGGGCATGGGCCTACGGGGATCAGTGGGTCGGCGCAGGTACGGCGCGCGACGCCGAGGGCGCCGAGCGGCCGGTGTTGGTGGTCGCTCACAGGGACGTGCCAGAACCCTTGGCGGTCGCTCCGGATGATGACGAGGATGTCGACTGGATGGAGCGGCTCAGACGGATCACCGGCTGGACACAGCCCGCCCAGCGGACGGACGTGGACTGGGCGGAGGTGGAATCGCGCCTGGGCACCGCGCTGCCGAGCGACTACAAGCGCATGGTTGAAACGTTCGGTAAAGGCGCCTTCGACGGATATCTGGACCTGAATCAGGAGCCGTGGACGGGTCTCAGGGAGGACGGGCTGCTCATCTGGGCGGGCACCGAGCACGAGGACCTGTACTGCTGGAGGGCCGACGGCGACGACCCCGACCGTTGGCCCATCGTGGTCCGGTCCTTTGACGGCGAGGACGTCCCCTTTGACTGCCAGGCTGCGGAGTTCGTCTGCCGCATCCTTATCGACCCGCACCACCCATTCACGATGGCCCGCTATTTCGACACCCACTGGTTCATGAACTACGGGGAAAGCGGTTGACCGATCCCGGTCCCCGACATCGCCAAGAAGCTCACGATCAGGGCCGGAAAGAATGCGGGCAAGTCCCCTTCCGTCGCCTCGCTGTACCGGGCACTCGCGGAAGCCGAGGCCGCCGCGGTGGAGGATGGCCTGCTGCTCCGGCCCAAGCCCGTCCGCATCCGTAAGCCAGAGGAACCGCTCACCCCTGCGGAGATCGACCTTGCGCTATTTGTCCGGCCCCTCGCACACTTCACTGACCATGCTCTCCCATGACGTCACCTCGTCTTGAGCGGCATCGCGCGCGGAGCGGGCGAGCTCCACACTGTTCTTCTTCGCCTCGATCACTGCCGGGGCTGCCCCCGACGTGCGCAGGGCTGCGAGCTCACGCTCTTCTTCGCCCAGCCGATCGGAGGTGGCTCCAAATCTCCCCTCTGCCTGCTTCAGCCCCGCTTTGGCGCGTCGACATGACTCCGCACTACCCATCTCATCAGCTCCTCGCTGCGCAACCATCAGGTAAGGAGAAAACTCCCCGAGCAGTCTTTCTTGCTTGTCAGCGCTACGCACTTCGACTCGGCTTTATGGCTGAGTGCATCAGACGTCGGAACTGACTCGGCAGGCGATGCGTGAAGGGGAGGACGCCGCAGCGCGTATGTACCAACTCGCCTGACCGACCCGCAGATATCCGTGAGGCATGTAGGTCTGGAGAGCACTTGCCTCACATTCCTGACAATTCATTTGCACCCTAGATAATCTCCGATACGCCCGCCGGCAGTGCTGCCGCGAGTGCCGTGAGGTGGCCCAGGACGTGGTAGACGTCGCGGAGGTGAGCCTCGGCTCCGCCGTCGACCGCATCGACAGCCCTGCAAGGCTGCGATGTCGCGAGCGGCACTGCTGGCGAGCTGGGCGGGTGTCTTGGTGGTACTCGGGTCGGTGGTGATCATCTACTTCCCCCTCGTGGCGGGCGTGGGCCACAGTGCGTGGCCCCGCGTTCAGTCTGCTGCTCTGGTGTGACAGACGGCGGAACGGTATGAGCGGGCCTACGGACTTGCGCGGCGTCCGCTGTAGGTGGTGGCTACCTCGATGTCCTTCGGATCGGCGTCCGCTAGGGCCAGCGCATGTCGAGCGCTGACAGCTGCTCGACGCGGTCGGGCGTCAGCTTCGGTGCTTTGGTGCGCTGCTGGCTGATCCAGGCCCCGAGCCGCACGGGTTCGCCGTCGACGTCCTCGGTGTGGCTGCGCGGTACGTCGAGGTTGCCGACCCGTGCTCGGTACTGGGCGGCCGCTCGCAGGTTGTGCGCCCACATCTCCTCCCGGGTCCGCTTGGCGGGGGCGGGGGTCTGCGTGATGCCGAGCGTGGTGAGCAGCTCCTGCTGCTCCCCGGCCAGCTTCCCGAACCCCTGGCGCTGCGCGGCGGCCCAGCGGCCGAGGTCCTCGCCGTCCTCGACGAGGATGCCGGAACCGTCCGGGAGCCTTCCACTATTGGTAACTACGGCTAACGGATGTTGGGGAGTACCTCGGATCTGGAGGTGTCACCTATCGCGAAGCCAGTCCTCGTCGGGCTCCCAATCGGCGTAGTACTCGTCGAATGTCATGTCGATGGGAACCTCCTCGGCAAGATCCCCAAGCTCCTGGTCGCCATCTAGGGCGAGGCCGCAGGCGGAGCAGTTGAAGGCGTAGGGAGCGAAGTAGACGCCTTCATCGCTACTCAGGGCGTGGGTCTCTCCAACGAGTCCGCCCCGTGACCCACAAGCCGGGCATAGCGCTTGCTCGACGTGTTCCCCATGGGCAGGTGACGGCTGTGGCTGAGTGATCGTGGCCAGCACGACCTCTCGCTCCTTCGGAGACAGGTGCCCGTATCGCTGTGCGAAGACCGCTCGCGCTTTGACGAGTTTGCTCTCCAGGCCAATGAGGGCTTCCTCGACATGCTTTGCGATCAACATGTCGTGGAGTTGCTTGTCGTCGCCCCAGTAGGTTTTGGGGTCTATCTGCAGCTCTGAGAGCAGAGGGTCGATCACTCGGAGGCACGTCGTGAAGACGGTCTGGACCTCAGCGACGTCGTGGATGCCGACATGTGCAACGCCGTTGCGTGCGACGGCGACCGGCAGGAAAGTCTTAGCGTCGATGGGCAGCTGCTTCCGCAGGAGCCCGTGCACTCGCTTGTGTGCCTCGACGACGCCGATGGTCTTCGCTCGGCTCAGGTCGGCGGAGGCGAGGGTGCCGTGGCCTGTCGCGTGAAGCAGGGAATTGAAGTCCTGGCCTTCGGCGATCAACGCCGGGTGAAGGTTCGCGAGGTATGCCTTGAGCAGGTGCTCTGCCGCGACCCCGGCGTGATGGACCGCGAAGTCGTATGACTCCGGTCCCTGCGAGAAGGCGGCCAGTGCCCCGGACATCCACCGTTGTGACGAGACCTTGAGCTGTTCGGATTCCATGTCCTGGACCCTAGGTCCGATCGGTCATGGGGCGGGCCGGGTTTTCGGGGCGGAGTTTCGTGGGTGCGGCCGTTTCTGGACCTCGGCGGCGTAGCGGGCCCAGTTGCCTCCGCTCTGGGTCCAGGCGGTGGCGGTCTCGGGGCTGATGCCCAGGTGCTCGGTGAGGACCGCGGCTGGAAGCTGGGTGGAGAGGTCCATCAGGGCTGCGGTCCGGCCGGGCCGGGAGTAGATGCCCAGCCGTTTGAGGCGGGTCCCGAGGCGGTAGTCGCTGAGATGCCGACCTGTGAAGGCGCCCGGGAAGAGCCAGGGGGAGTCCGCCGTGATGCCCATGGTGGAGTGGCCCTGGCGGCGTGCCACGAGCTCTTGGGCGATCTTGTCCAGGGGTTCAGGCAACTGCAACGGCTTCTTGCCCAGCATCAGCGAGTTGGCCGTTCCCTCGATGGTCACGCTGGTGACCGGCAGCTGGCTGATGACCGTGAGGGGCTGGGCATAGAGGAGGACGAGAAGCCCGGCGAACCGGTCCTCGATGGCCAGGCTGTCGTCGTTGATGAGGAGGCGGGTAAGCCTCCAGCGGTCAGCGTCGTCCGTCGGCTGGACGTGGCTCGCCTTCTCCCGCGACGGAATCTCCAGCCTTCGGCCGGTGTGGCGGTTCTGGCCGCACCACTCGATGAACCCGCGGGCGTTGTAACGGGTCGAGGTCCCGGCGTCTATCCACTCGTCCAGGTGAGATTGGGAGCAGAGCCCGAGGCTGGTGTCGTGGTCCCGCAACCAGGTCAGCAGGGCGACCGCCGCGCGGATGCTGGCCCGGACCGACGCTATTTGAGTCGAGGTGAGCGGCCGCTGGCCGGCCTCGCGCCGGAGGCGCCGCAGATGGTGCCAGGTCGCGAAGCGCCTAAGACTTCATCTCATTTGGAGGATTGGGTAGGCTGTCGATCGTGGTGGGGATTGTTGACCGGCTGGTGCCGGATGAGTTGTGGGTGCTGTTCCAGCGGGTCGTGCCGGAGGCGCCGTCGCGACCGCAGGGCGGTGGTCGGCGTCGGCATGGCGACCGGGAAGTACTCGCCGCGATCGTGTTCGTTGCCACGTCGGGCTGTACGTGGCAACAGTTGCCGACGGCGTCGTTCGGGCCGTCGGGGGCGACGGCTCACCGGCGTTTTTCCGAGTGGAGCAAGGCCCGGGTGTGGGCCAAGCTCCACCGCCTGGTCCTCGACGAGCTCGGCGCCCGCGGTGAGCTGGACTGGTCCCGCTGCGCGATCGACTCCGTGAACATGCGGGCCCTGAAAAGGGGGACCTGACAGGTCCGAATCCTGTCGACAGGGGCAAGTTCGGATCAAAGATCCATTTGATCACCGAGCGGACCGGTCTGCCCCTGTCCGTCGGCATCTCGGGCGCGAACCTGCACGACAGTCAGGCCCTCGAACCCCTCGTTCGCGGCATACCGCCCATCCGTTCACGCCGCGGTCGCCGACGGCGCAAGCCCGCCAAGCTCCACGCAGACAAGGGATACGACTACGCCCACCTGCGGAGATGGTTACGCGGACGTGGCATCAAGCACCGCATAGCCCGCAGGGGCATCGAGTCCTCACAGCGACTGGGCCGCCACCGCTGGACCATCGAACGCACCATGGCCTGGCTCGCCGGCTGCCGCCGCCTCCACCGCCGCTACGAGCGCAAAGCCGACCACTTCCTAGCCTTCGCCAGCATCGCCTGCTCCCTCATCTGCTACCGAAGACTGACCAAATGAGATGCCGTCTAAGCAGTGGCTCCGCTGGGAGTTCCCAGCCGAGCCACTGCTGCGTTGTCGGCGGGAGTGGGCTGCCCGTTCCGGCGAGCCCGGGGTTGAGTGGCTCACGGAGTCCCGCCTGGCCCCCGCTCCTCAGCCCTCCACGGGCAGGAACAGAATGAGCCTCATGAATGACGGATCGGACTGGCCGACGGACAATCTGACCGCGCTCCGACTCGGTAGGAGGCTGGTTGCGGAAGTTCCGGCATCGCGGCCAGATCGCCGCGCATTCGTGGCCATCCGCCCCGCGCGGAGCGAGCCTGATGTCCAGGCTCGGGACGAGGGCTGGGTTCGCAGCGACGTTAAACGTAGCTTTCGGCTGGAGCATTGGGAGTACGACCGCGAGCGCATGGATGGCTTCGACTACGACATCGGCTCAGCACTCATCGGGTCCGCCGCCGCCCCGGACGAGTCTGAGCTGAACACCGTGCTCAACGCATGGGGCGTCCGGCCCGACCTCTTCGTCTATCCCTGGGAAAGCGACGATCCCAGGTAGTCGGAGATCAGCTCAGCGGAGCTGTCAGCTCACGCAGACGCGCGGCAGGGGTTTCCCAGCCGAGCGTCTTGCGTGGGCGGCTATTCAGTTCGACGGCGACGGCGGCCAGGTCCTCGGGGGTGTGGACCGTCAGGTCGGTGCTCTTGGGAAAGTACTGCCACAACAGTCCGTTCGTGTTCTCGTTTGATCCGCGCTGCCAGGGGCTGGCCGGGTCGCAGAAGTAGACCGGAATGTCGGTGGCCACCGTGAATGCCCGGTGGGCGGCCATCTCCGAGCCCTGGTCCCAGGTCAACGACCGCCACAGATGCCGCGGAAGCGTTTCCACGGTGGCGGCGAGAGCGGTGCGCGTGGCCTGCGCGTTGTGACCGTGGGGCAGGTGGACGAGCATGACGTAGCGGGTGGAGCGCTCGACCAGGGTTCCGATAGCGGAGCGGCCGTCCTTGCCGATGATGAGGTCGCCTTCCCAACGGGATCGCCCGGTCGGCCGCCTCGGCGGGACGCTCGCTGACCATGACCATGTTCTTGACCGGGCGGCTGATGCGCTTGGCGGCGTGACGGTGCGGCCGGCGGTATGCCCGGCCGGTGCGAAGAGCCCGTGTCAGTTCACGGCGCAGTTCCCCGCGGCCCTGGACGTAGAGGGCCTGGTAGATCGTCTCGTGGGTCACGTGCATCTCCGGCCGGTCAGGAAAGCGGGCGCGCAGGACCCGGCAGATCTGCTCCGGGCTCCACCGCAGGGTCAGGTGGTCCTGTATGAAGTCCCGCAGCTCAAGGTTCTGCCCGATCTTTCCGGTCTTGGGCCGGGCGCGTCGCCGTTCAGCCCGGCGGTGGGCGTGGAACGGCTGGTAGGCGAAGCCGCCATTGGGCATGGGCCGCCGGTTGCGCCGGACCTCCCGGCTGATGGTGGAAGGACTGCGTCCCAGCTCGCACGCGATGCGCCGGATCGACGCCTTCCCCCGCAGCCGGTCGGCGATGTGAATCCGCTCCGACTCGGTCAGGAACCGGGACGTTCCAGGGCTGTCAGCGGGCTCAGGCGACACGGAAGCCGGCCCCGTCCCATAGATGGGCGGGACCGGCTTCTGGCCGTGCGGCGGTGAGTGCCAGCCGTTACGCCACCGCTTGCCGGTGCGCAGGTTGATCCCGACGATCCGCGCCGCATCCCTCGTGCTGTAGCCCTGCTCCATGAGCTCGAAGTATGCGGCGCGTTCCCGCACCAGCCTCCCTCCGCCCGGCCGCCGGTTCTCCCGGATCTCGAAGTCCATCGCATCCCCTGAGCTGGGGTGTTGCGACGACCACTAGAACGCAAGGTCCGGCCGGGGGCTTCTCCCATCCTTCGTTCGAACACCATCAGCGGGGCCCCGGATCAGCTCCGGAACCCATCGGCGCACCGTTAGCCCTGCGGCTTACAGGCTCGGGTTTCCAGGCCAACGATCGGTGTGCCAGGTGCTAGATCGGGTCAGGCACGGCGGATGGTAGGCATGAGCAGAGCCGTCACAGCGGCGGTCGCGAGCCAGGCCCCCACGCCCAATCCCAATGCCACGAGTCCCTGCTGGGGCGAGACGAGCAGGGCCGCCAGTGTTCCGTTCACCAAGCCCACTCCGGCGGCCATGTCCGTCTGCTGATCGTTGCCGCGCAGCCGCGTCAGCAGCCCGGCAATACCGGACGCGCTGGCGAAGAGGAGGGGACCGCCTGCCATCAACGTCAGCAGAGCAACCCACCAGGGGGCCGGGCTCCAGAACAGCAGCACCACCGCCACGACACCAGTGACCGCCAACGCGAGCAGGAGGGTCCCGCCGGATTCCCGCACTTGCTGTTCCCGCCTGGCCGGCAGGTCCGCCCCGTCGTCGTACAGAAGGCTAACCAGCCCCGCGGCCAACACCCCAAGCACCGAGGCCCACAGCACTGACATGTCAGCGAGGAAGACGAGGTCCGTTCCGCACAGCGCACCTAGTACGAGCGCGGCACGGCCGCGACCCCACTTCGGCGCTCGCATGTCCACCTCGGAGCGGATAGCAGCTGCCGCGGTTTGCGTATCGGCGGAAGGATCGGCCGCCGCGTCGTTCCTGCCAGGCGGAAGCATCCTGGGTGCCACACTGCCCCGGCCTGCGTCGAGCAGTTCGTCGCCCACGAGGGCGGCGCTGACCGGGCGCCGCGCCGGATCTTTGGCGAGGAGTTGCCCCACCAGCCGGTCCAGCGCGGCAGGGACCTCGGGACGGAGATCGCGGATCGGAACCGGCGTCTGCTCCAGATGCTTGGACAAGACCGATAATGCCTCGCCGGTGAACGGCGGCCAGCCGGTGAGCAGCTCGTACAGCAGGCAGCCCACTGCGTAGAGATCGGTCGTCGGGCCTACCGTGTCGCCACGGATCTGCTCCGGTGCCATGTAGCCGGGAGTGCCGATGGCCGAGCCCGTCGCGGTCAGCCCCTGTGTGGCAAGTGCGCGGCGGGCGATCCCGAAGTCACACAGCTTCATTCGCCCTGCGGCCGTGATGAGGACATTGGAAGGCTTGACGTCGCGGTGGACCACACCAGCGCGGTGTGCCGCTTCCAGAGCTTGGCAGATTTCCTCGCCCCACCGCAGCACGTCATCCACCGGGAGCGGCCCGTCGTGCAGCAACTCGCTCAGTGATCGCCCCTCGACCAGCTCCATCACCAAAAACACTGACGGAACGCCGCCGAGTTGGCCTTCGCCGACATCGTGTACCGCTACCGCGTGCGGATCGGAGAAGGCCGCCGCGGCACGCGCTTCGGCGAGCAGTCGAGTCGCCAGCACACGATCTCCCGGGCGGGCCAACAGCTTGACGGCCACCTTCCGGTGAAGGAGCTGGTCGGTACCCCGCCACACCTGACCCATGCCACCGGCGCCCAACAGGTCCTCCAGCCGATACCGGCCTGCCAGGACGCTCCCCTGCATCACTGCCTCCCTCCCTGACCGCCCGGCGGCCAGCTCTGCGCATCAGGGTGGCCGCTGGGCAGCGTCCCGCGAAATCGGATCCAGGCCCTCCTCGCGGAGGCACGCCCACCTTCGTCGACCCGGCCCACGCACCCGACGCCGGCACAGGCGGACGGCCCCCTGCAGGAACATCGCTCCTGTGGCAGGAGGCCGTCGGCTCGCTCAGTTCTGTGGCATCCAGGCACGGATCTCCAGGCCCACGATCGGTGTGCCGGGCTCGATCTTGTCGGTGTCGACGAGCCACTTCTGCACGGCGGCCGCGACGTCGCCGCCGGCCGCGTCGACCAGGGCCTTGAACTCGGCGCCGTCGAAGCCCTCCTCGCCGGATCCCGGGCCTCCGCGGTTGTCGGCGTAGGCCCGCTCCTCGGTCCCGTCGCGGCGCTGGACCACACCACGGCGTACACCGGGGGAGTCGGCCCGGCGGCCGGCGTCGTGCTTGAAAGAGCCCTTTCGGGCCCGCACGGTGAAGGCGATCTTCCCGCCGTTGGCGGCCGCGTCGTCCACCACCGGCCGCAGTCGCCCGGCGCCGGAGGCGATGTGCTGCTTGCCCGCCTTCGCGAGGGACGAGGACCAGGCCTTGACCGGCTTGCCGTCGGAGCCGATGACCGGCCGGCCCTTCTGGTCCTTGACCGTCCGCTCGGCCCGCACGCGCGTCTTGCCGCGTACGCGGGCCTTGTAGCCCTCGCGGTTGAGCCGGGGCCGCACGTGCCCGGAGGCCAGGGCCTTCAGGCTCGCGATGTCCCGCGGCCCACCGGCCTGCACCTCCTGGACCACGGCCTGCAGTGCCTCCACCATCGACGCACCCTTGTTCTTGGTGAAGAACTGCGAGACCAGGCTGGGGTTGCGGCCGAGGATCTCACCGACCTGCTTCCGGCTGAACCCCGCCCGCGCGAGCTCGTCGGTGAGCCGGGCGGCCTCGTTGCGCTGCGCGCCCCGGCCGCCCGCAGGCCTCCTCCTGCGCGGCGTCATGCGGCCGCCTCCTCGTCCTCGTCGTCACACTCGTGGTCGGAGTAGGCCGAGCCGGCGTCCTCGAACTGGCCGTCGCCCTCCTCGCCGCAGCCGTGGCAGTGCCACTCCGCGCTCCACACCACCGCGCCCTCCCGGCCGCAGTCGTGCCCGGAGTCGACGGTTGCCTCGTCCTCCCACAGGGCCTCGCCCGAGGCGCCACAGGCCGGGTGCTCCCACTGGCCGCCCCAGGCCACCTCGGCGCTCACATGTCCTCCGCTTCCAGGGCCTGGCGGGCCAGGCCCTGCAGGTAGTAGAACTCCTCGTCCGTGCGGGGGGTGGGCTGCTCCCAGGTCATGCGGCCCTTGAGCAGGTAGTCGCCCGGCTCACCGCCGTACGGCCACTCGACCGGTGCCGAGCTGTAGATGGCGTCGGTCCGGAAGGCCAGGACGCTCCCGGGCGGGAGGTGCAGCGCGCCGGCCTTCAGCGGCTTCCCGGTCTCCGGGTCCTTCGAGCTGGTGCTGCCCGACAGCAGGGCCGCCCGGGCCCCCGACCACACACCGGCCGCCCACTCCGGGTGCGCGTACTGGTCCCGCGCGAACCCCTGATTGCGCTCCCAGGTCACGTGCGTGTCCGTGATACCGGTCAGCCGCCCACCGTCCGGGAGCTCGGGCACCTCGCCGCCGGTGCCCAGCTCCAGCGAGCCGGTCGTGATCCGCGGCCGCTGCGCGAACGTGCCGATCCCGTACAGCAGGATGCTGCGCACCGCGCGGTAGGCCAGCCGGCAGGCCTCCCGCTGCTGATCGTCGCCGTGCATCTCGGCGATGGCCCGCAGGGACCGCCAGGCCTTCTGCAGCTTGGTGCTCCAGCTCTTGAGGGGGTCGCCGGACTCCCACAGCAGGCCGTCCAGGATCTCGATCCGCCACGGCATGAGCGGGTTGCGCAGCGCGAGGTTGACCTCCGCGCCGCCCGCCCAGGTGGTGAAGGTCCGGCCGCCCTCGTACGGGTAGTGCCAGGACCGCTCCCCGGGCGCCGGGGCCGGGAGCAGCCCGACGTGGTTCCAGTCCTTCGGGATCGTCACCCGCACCTGCCAGTGCGACGGCGCGAACAAGGCGTTCGTCTGCTCCTTCTCGCTCATGGCCGCGAACCGGGCGGCGGTGATCCGCTGCGGCACGCCCACGCCACTGGCCCAGGTGTGCTTGGCGTAGGCGAAGGTGCGGTCGACCTCGAACCAGCCGGGCACACGTTCAGGCACGCGCGGCGGCGCGATCAGTTCGGTGCGGCCCTGGCCGGCGGTGGCGTGCAGCAGGCCGCGGATCTCCTGCGACATGACCGGGAAGCCGTCCGCCCACTTCGCCCCGGCCTTGGCCGGGATGGTCCGCGACCACAGGTCCCGCCCGGTCTGCGACGGCGAACCCATGAGGACCACGTCCTCGAAGTGCGGCCGCAGCGCCTTCCACAACTCGACGAACGCGGCGCGCACCGTCGCGGGGTCGGCGCCTTCGGGGTCGAACCATTCGCCGACCGAGCGGATTTCGGTGTGCTGGTCCTTGCCCCGCTGCCAGCGGCCCACGGGGTTGCGCGGGTGGACCAGGTGGCCGGCCTGCCGGTCCTTGCCGCGCGAGGACTCGACCGTCCAGCCGTCCGGGAGCGGCCCGTTCAGCCACTCGGCGACGGCGTCCTTCAGGAAGTCGTGCCGCTCGCTGGACTGGTGCCACGGGTCGCCCGCGGTGATGTAGATCCGCTCCACGGCGACCGGGGCCACGGCGTAGACGGCGGTGAGGATCTCCGCGACCGAGGCCCGGCCGAGGTCGAGGCGGACGGTGCCGCCCTGCCACACCAGGACACCGGTTGCGGCATCGAGGAAGGCCATGCCCCGCGCGTCCTGCCGGAAGTTCGGACGCTTGGAGGCCAGGTCGGGCTCGGCGTGGAACCACCTGTCGCCGTCGGCGCCTTCGGGAATCGAGGGCAGGACACGCTCGGCCTCTCCCGTCCTGGGGGCAGCGGGAGCCGGTGTGGCTGCGGCCTGCTCGGATTCGGCGGGTGCCTCCAGGTCGGTGTCGGTGGACGTGGCGCCGAGGCGAGCGACGGTACCGGCCACCTCGGCGGTCTGCGGCTCCGCCGTCGGCGGCGCGACCATTTCCTTGATCGGCTCAGCGGGCGTCTGAGCGCCCAGCTGATCAACGGCGACGGTTTCGGTCACGGGGGGCTCCCCAGACGCCCCAGGGGCACCCTGGGGCGCCAGAGAGGGCACCAGGGCCACGATGTCGATAACGGAAAGGCCGGCGGCCGTCGCGATCCGGTCCGAGGTGGCCTTCGCATACTCGCCGAGCTGCCGGATCTTCTCGGCCCGGCTGTCGTGCAGCTTGCCGACCTTGGCCTGGAGCTGGGCCAGCTCGCGTTCCAGGGGCTTGAGTTCGTCGCGTACGGCCCGCAGCTCGGTGAGGCCGGCGGAGTATTCCTTGTTGTCCATCTGGTCCCCCTCAGGTGTTGGCCATGTCGACGAAGCGCGACATGTAGAGCTGCTGCGCCACGGTGATGGTTGCGGTCGGCCCGTTGCGGTGCTTGCCGACGATGATGTCGACCTCACCGGCCCGGGGGCTTTCCTTCTCGTAGGCGTCATCGCGGTACAGCAGGATGACCATGTCCGCGTCCTGCTCGATCGAGCCGGACTCACGCAGGTCCGAGACCTGAGGCCTTTTGTCCGCCCGCATCTCCGGCCCGCGGTTGAGCTGCGACAGCAGGATGATCGGCAAGTGGAGCTCCTTTGCCAGCAGCTTGAGGCTCCGCGAGATGTGACTGACTTCCTGCTCGCGGTTGTCGTGGCGCTTGCCGCCGCTTTCGACCAGCTGCGCGTAGTCGATGATGATTTCGGCGAGGTCGGGGATGCGTGTCTTGAGCCGACGGCACTTCGCCTGGATCTCGGCCAGTGAGCGCGCGCTTTCGTTGATGTAGAGCGGTGCCTCGCTGTACCGCTTGGCGGCGACTGCGAGCCGCTCCCATCCGGCTTCATCAAGTGTGCCCGAGCGCAGGTGGTGGAGGGCAACGTCTCCTTCCGCGGACAGGGCGCGCATGTTCAGCTCGTCGATGCTCATCTCCAGCGTGATGAAGGCCGCCGGGCGGCCGGCGTCGGGGATGGGCTGACGGTTCTTGCCGCGCGGCATAGTGCAGGCCCTCGCGAAGTCCATGGCCAGCGTGGACTTGCCCATGCCGGGCCGGGCGGCCACCACGATGATCTGCCCCGGCTGGAGGCCGTTCGTCAGGGAGTCCAGGTCGGTGAACCCGGTCCTTACACCGGTGATCTCCTTGCCGGACTCGGCGGCCTGGATCATGTCCAGGGTTCCTTCGAGGGTGTTGCTCGGGGTGAAGAAGTCGTCCTGCCGGTCGCGCCCCTCGGTCACGGCCGCGATCTCCGCGGCAGCAGCCGCAGTGAGCTCGTCGAGCTCGCCCGCTCCCTCGTACCCCATCTGGACGATCTTCGTGCCTGCGGCCACCAGCCTGCGCAGGACGGCCCGCTCTCGGACAATCTCGGCGTAGTACTCGGCGTTGGCGGAAGTCGGTACGGAATGCACCAGGGTGTGCAGGTACGAGGCACCGCCGATCTTCGCGAGGTCGCCGGACTTCAGGAGGGCGTCGGCAAGGGTGAGGGGGTCGACCGGGTCCTTGGCCGCCAGTTCCAGGATCGCCCGGTAGATCGTCTGGTGGGCGGGGCGGTAGAAGTCGTCGGCAGCCAGCAGGTTGGACACGTCGGTGATAGCCGTCTTCGACAGGATCATGCTGCCGAGGACCGACCGCTCCGCGTCCAGGTCCTGGGGCGGAAGCCGCTCGAAGGCCTGGTGGTCGGGCTGGTTGCGGGCGGAGCGGAAGGTGGGCTCGATGAACGGCTCGTCCTCCACTGGCGGTGCGGGGGATGGGACACTGGTCATGGATCTCTTCCTGTCGGGTAGTGGTCTGCAGCGGCGGCCGGTTCTTCGCGGGAGCGGCCGCCGCCGTCATGTCCGGGGCTGCTTCAGACAGCCGGCCGTCGAAGGCCGGTGAGGATCGAAGCGACCTTGTCCGGCATCGGGACCGGCTCGAAGTCGGGGTCTTCGGCAACGGCAGGGCGAGGCCTGGGGACGTCCTTGCGGGCGGCCAGCCGGCGGGGGAGGTCCTCGATGCGGCTCTTCAGCACCTTCGTCGGACGCTTCACGCCCTCGGGGTTCTGGGTGAGCTCTCGGACCAGGAAGACGTCCAGCTGCCAGCCCTGCTCGGCGACGATTTCAGCAAGCAACGGAGCGAGGGTTCGAGCCGTCACTCGTCCTGCGGTCCAAGGGCGGGGCAGGACCTGGAGGAACTGCGACGCTGCTTCGACCTGCTCAGCCGAGGCAGTGGGCTTCGAGAGGATCTCCCCCTCCTCCTCCCGCGCCGCAGGCGCCACACCATCCGCACCTGTCCCGAGGGGGTAGGGGGAGGAGGTATTTACCTCCTCCGGGGGGTGTGGGGGGAGCGCCGCCCGCTTCCCGGAACCCGGGAAGTGGCGTTGACCTGCGGAAACATGCCTACCACCACGTCCCGGAACACCAGATCCCGGAACACCAGATCCCCGGTTCCGGGAAGTGGTGTGACCTGCGGCAACGTCCACGTCCCCAGCTCCGGGAAGTGGAGTATCCGAGGGCTGCTGGAAGTCCGGGTTGTCGCTCGCGAACTCATAGACCTCGTACGCGACGGGGCCCTTGCGACCGCCGCCGTCGGGGTGCGGGAGCCGGATTCGGCGGATAAACCCTGCGGAGATGATGCGGTTGAAGGACTCGTATACGGAGTTCTTGCCCACGAGTTCCTGGGCGTTCTTCGCGGACCTGATACCGAGCTCCTGGAGCCGCTTCCACAGGCCCTGAACCGTGACTTCCTCCCGGCCTGCGATGGCGAAGAGCGCGTGGGTCAGCACGACGAAGTCGAGCGGGTGGACGAGCTCGCCGCCGAAAACCATCTCTCGGTAGACCGGGACGGAGCGCGGTCCCGCGCCGCGGACCAGGTGCCCGGAGGCATCGAAGTCGTGGATCGGGGCGTTCATGCCGGCACCCCCTGCGGGCGGAGGCTGGTGACGTACAGCGGCGCAGAAGCGTAGGCCTCCACCCAACTGGTGGTAGCCAGGGTGATGTCTGGGTTCACTGCACTCCTCGTGATGGAAGTCGTGCGGTGAACTCTCCGAACAAGGGCTTGCCCGAAGGCTTGCCCTCCACTCAAAAGGCCGAGGTAGCGGGCTTGCCCATTCCTGCGGGGGCTGGGCAGCCCTTCCGTGGGCAAGCCGTTGATACCGGCCGTGTGTCCGGGGACAACGGTTCGTCGGAAGCTTTGAGGCGGTGCGACCGCTGTGGCGGCTTTGTACTGGTGTGACACTTACGGTCCCTTAGTCAGGGAGCCGTGGATCAGCTGATCAACTGTGTGACTCAGGCCACTGGGCATGCCTGTACTGGGTTTGCCCGGGAGTCGTTGTCTATGCTGTTGGGTAGGTGATCGCTGGGCCCTGGTGGTCCAGGCACCCCGGCGCGGTCACCGCGCTGACCACGACTCCGATTGCTTGCCGGCGGGGGAGTCGCTTCAACGGCCGTTCCTGTGCAACCAGGGCGGCCGTTGGTCTTTCCTGCGGAGGGTGGTTCAGGGGCACTGGAGGCTCTCCTCATGTGGAGCAATTCAGCGGATCTGGGCGGACTAGGCGTCGAAGTCGTACTCCAGCACGTACGCGCGTGAGTCCAGGGTCATCTCGTTCACCTCGACGGCACGGCCGTCCTCGGCATAGGCCGTTCGTGAGATCTTGATCACCGGCGTGTCGGCCGTGATGCCCAGGCTGGCGCGCTCGTCTGCCGACGGCATACGGACAGCTACCTCCTCGCGGAAGCGGGAGGGTCCGGCGCCGAGGTCGGCGAGGCGGGCATAGATTCCGCCTGGGCCGGTGTCGGTCTGTGTAATCGGGGTTCCGGTGACAAGCGTCTCGCTGAGATATGAGGTGGACACCAGGACTGGTCGCCCGTCGACGACATGGCGCCGGCTGCGGGCGAAGGCCTGCTCCCCCTGGGGCAGGCCGAGAACCTCGGCGATTTCTGCTGGTGGTGTCACGGCACCCAGGACGTGACTGTCGGTCGTCAGGGCGCGGCTGTCGTCCGCGGCGAAGAGGGATCGGCCCGTGCCCCAGTGCTGCCGGGACAGGCGGGCGACACTTCTGCGGCGGATCGGTGTGAACTGCTCCAGCACGAAGAAGCCCGCGCCCTTGCGGGACTCCACGAGGCCCTCGGCCTTGAGCTCCCGCAAGGCCTGACGTGCTGTCATTGCCGCGACGCCGTACTGGGCAGCGAGGGGATTCTCGCCAGGCAGCCGGTCTCCCGGCCCGTATTCGCCGTTGAGGATCGCCTCCCGCAACGCTTCTGCGATTTCGCGGTACTTCGGCTGCTCGGTCATTCCGCCAGTCATCCCCTCTCCTACCTCGCTAGCGATCCTACGACGCGGCATCACGGGATCAACGGCGGCGTCCGTTTCGACACGAGGATACATCGCTAGCGAAATATTGACATCACTAGCGAGATTGGGTTTTCCCTGTCATGTCGCTAGCGAGGTCCGGTCGGGCTGAGTGAAGGGGCACAGGCACCCCCATGCCGAGAACCGCTGATCAGATCCACCGCAGCACGTCGTCCGCCCCCAAGGGGCGGCCGGGGTCGAGAGCCTCATCAAACTCCCCCGGCGCCTGACGGCCCCGACGACTGCGTGCTCGTCGCAGCGCATGCGCTGTCTGTCCTGCGGGACGCCTGACAAGCCGGGCGACCTGGAGGGCAGAGAGAGCATCGCGACGCGCCCCTTGCCTCTTCACTCACGAGGAGTCCGCATGTCTGCTTCGAATATTGAGCGCACCGCCCGCCCCCCGGAAGACCCGGACCCGTAGCCGGAACATCAACGGCCGCCCGGCACTTGTCATCTCCACCCTCCACCCCCACCAGTACGACCTGCGCCCCGCCTGCGTGTCGCTGATCTGCCCCGACTGCAAGACGTGGGTACCGATCACCGGCATCCAGGCCCGGCAGCAGAAGTTGGTTCCGCACGACACCGGCCGTGCGGGGAAGGCGCCGTCAGTCCGCTGCCAGGGCAGCAACCGTCTGATCGACGTCGATGTCGCGTACGAGACGTGGCAGGAGCGCCTCCAGGACGGCGGCGCCGAGACGGCCAGCCGGCGCCCCACCCTCGTGCTGCCCAAGGCGTTCAGCCCCCGGACTGACCAGACGCTCCGGGCTCGTGCGGAGCGCACGCCGGCCGGACGCGTGGCCGACTGGAACGCGGTACTGCCCAAGGTCGCTGACGTCGACGTCGCCCGTAGGCAGGTGCCCGCCAGCGACGCTCTGCTGGACGGCCCGTCGGTTCCGCTGACAACGCTTCACCCTCAGCGCCCGGTTTGCTGACAACGGCACGAGCAGCCTGAACGACGACAGCCCCGGGGATTGCGCCCCCGGGGCTTGTCCAGGACCTGAATCGGAGGACCTGATGCAGCTCAGCATGACACGTGGGGTGCCTCGGCCGAAGGCCGGGATCATCGACGACATCGAGCGTGAGGACAACAAGAAGGGCTTCGAGCCCGACGACCTCACCGCGTTCCACCAGCTCGTCCGCCACCTCACCGCCGACGGCGACCGTCGCGCGGCCCGCGCCAGCCGCAAGGCCCGCGGCACGCTCGCCGAGATGACCGTCGTCGGACAGGGGCGGTGACCGGGATGGACTGGCGACACAACGCGGTCTGCTGCCTGTTGACTGAACTAAGACCGTAGTTTCCGCAGGTCAGTGACCTGTGAGCCAAGTTGGCGTTAGCCGCTTGTGAACTCTCCTGAAGTACTCCGCAAGGACCTGGCGAACCTCGTCGTGCCGCAGATCGGGCGGCTGGAGGAGGTCGGGAAGGCCGAGGAGCCCTACCGGCTGCTTGATCCTTCTGGTGCTGTCGTCGAGCCGGTGGCCGAGTGGTTCGCGGACTTGCAGGCCGCGTCGAAGCCGCCGGCAACGATCCGGTCGTACGGCATGGACCTGCTCCGCTGGTACAGGTTCCTCTGGACGCTCGAAGTCCCATGGGACAAGGCGGCAAGAGCTGACGCGCGGGACTTCTCCCGATGGCTCCAACTGGCAGACAAACCAGTCCGGTTGCACTGGCGCTACCAGAAGAACGGCATCCCTGAAAGTGGTCTCCCTCCGCAGCGTCGGCCCGACCGTGGGACGCCGAACGCGGTGACCGGCAAGCCCGGCCCGGGCACGAAGTACGCGGCGACGACCAGGGCCCACTGCGAGACCGTGATCCGGACGTTCTACGACTTCCACAGCGATGAGGGCGCCGGGCCGCTGATCAACCCGTTCCCTCTCGACCGGTCCCGAGGGTCGCGAAGGAGCCAAGCCCAGAGGGCGAACGCCCACCACAACCCGATGGAGGTGTTCCACAACGAGAAAAAGGGCCGCTACCGCCCGACAGTGCCCAAACGGATCCCGAAGAGGATCCCGGACGAGATGTTCAACGCGCTGTTCGCCGCCCTGAACCACCACCGAGACCGGGCTTTGCTGGCCTTCTGGGTCTCCACCGGGGCCCGGGCGGAGGAACTCCTCACCAGCCTGGAGAAGGACGCCCACCCGGGCCAGCAGCTGATCGGGGTGATCCGGAAGGGAACTCGCGCCTACCAGGAGATCCCGGCCTCCAGCGACGCCTTCGTCTGGCTACGGCTGGCCCAGGAGGAACACTGGCGCAAGGGTGCGCCTCGAGGCTGCAACGAGACGTTGTGGTGGACCCTGCGAAAGCCCTGGCGGCCGCTGAACTATCACGCGGCCAGGGCGATGTTCATCCGGGCCAACCAGCTGCTGGGTTCCAACTGGACCCTCCACGACCTGCGGCACACCGCGGCCTACCGCATGGCCCGGGACCCGGAACTGTCCCTCACGGATGTCCAGTGGGTCCTTGCCCACGCGCATCTGTCGACGACGGAGATCTACCTGGCCGCCAGCCAGGACGAGATCGTCGAACAGCTGCTGGCCCACCACGCCCGCCAGGCCGCCGGGAAGCTTCCCGCCCCGCGGCCGCCCGCCCCTGGCTACAACGCTTCCAGCCTGGACGTTCTGTTCGGGCGGCTGTGATGAGTACCGCGACGTTACTGGTCAAAGTGCCAGCTCAGAGGCCGGTTCTGGCTCTTCGAGGCTCACAGCACAAGGCTCTTCGGCAGACGTATCCGGCGCGGTCAGCACCGGAGCCATGGCCGGCGACCTTGGCCGGGAAGGGAGAGATCCTCGACGGCCTGAACGAACTCTTCAGCAGCTCCTACAAGAACACCCGCTACATCCGGTGCCGAGGCGCCCGCAACGTTCTTGCCTGGCTCCAGCAGTTCCCTGGTGAAAGCTGGCAACAACGCTGGGCGAACTGTCCCGTCGAGACGGAGGACACCGGTCTCGCTCAGCTCCATGCCTGGGCCCAGCAGCACCGCGTTGCCGAGGGCGAACTCAAATCCGGTGTGCTGTCTCTGGCCTGCGCTGATGTCATCCGCCCGGGACCTGCCTGGCTACTGACCCGCCGCTCACGCCACTTGCGCGAAATGGTGGCCCAGTACCGCGACCCGGAAGGCTTTGCCGAGCTGGAAGCTGCTTCGGCGCCGGGAAACTGGCCCGCGAAACTCGGCCTGCAGGCCCGCAACCAGCTCGCGACGATCATCTTGGCCAAGGGCGGCAAGGTCCGCGACATCCGGGTCGGAGACTGCCTGGAACTGCGCGAGATCGAAGCCGAGATCATGACAAATAACAGCGGCCGATCACTGTTCTACCTCTGGCTCAAGGACCTGGAGGTCTTCCCGCCAGACTCGCCGGCGAACCTGCGCAACTTCCAGCGCCGGGCTGGCCAGGTCAGCGTCGAACAGCTCGTGGACCGCTATCAACTGCAGTGCCGGCCGGTCCGTGACCTGATCGTCGACTACCTCACCGAACGCCAGCCCGCTCTCGACTACACCTCGCTGGAGAACCTCTCCCGCAGTCTTGCCCAGCTGTTCTGGGCTGACCTTGAACGTCACCACCCCGGCATCGACTCCCTTCGCCTGCCGAGCCGAATCGCGACCGCGTGGAAGGACCGCATCCGCACCAAGACCCGCCGCCAGCGACAGCCGGACGGCAGCTACATCGAGATCACCGAAGTCCGCCAGAGCGCCATCCACGTGCTGAACCTCGTCCGAGCCCTCTACCTCGACATCGCCCAGTGGGCCGCCGAGGAACCAGGCCGTTGGGGCCCTGGGTCGCCCCCTACCCGATCAAGGAAACCGAGCTCTCCCACAAGAAGCACGCCAAGCGGCAGAAGGCGAAGTCGGACCAGCGCACCCGGGAACGGCTGCCGGTCCTCCCCGCACTCGTCGACGCGGCCGACCGGCAGCTCAAGGAAGCAAGGATCCGCCACGAGGCGGCCCTCGCCGCAGCTCCGGGCGCCACATTCGCCGTTTTCGGCGAGACCTACCGGCGGATTCAGCACAGCCGCTGGGCAGACGGAGTCCCCGCCACCACCGTCTACGACACGGACGGCAAGAGGATCACTCTGGGCTACTCGGAGAACAGGGCCTTCTGGGCCTGGGCGACCGTGGAGTTCCTCCGCCACACCGGCGTCCGCATCGAGGAGATGCTGGAGGTGAGCCACCACAGCATCACCCAGTACACCTTGCCCAGCACCGGCGAGGTCGTCCCCTTGCTGCAGATCGCCCCGTCAAAGACCGACCAGGAACGACTCCTGCTGGTCAGCCCTGAACTCGCCGACGTCCTCAGCGCCATCGTCTGCCGGATCCGTGACGCCTCCGGCACCGTCCCGCTCGTCCGCTCCTACGACACGGGCGAAAAGGTCTGGAACCCACCCATGCCCCTGCTGTTCCAGTGGCGCACAGGCGGCCAGAACCGGCCGATCTCCGAGACCACGATCCGCCGGGCCCTGAACGAGACGCTCGCCTTCGCCGGCCTGACCGACAACACAGGCCAGCCCCTGAACTACCAGCCCCACGACTTCCGAAGGATCTTCATCACCGACGCCATCATGAGCGGCCTTCCACCCCACATCGCTCAGATCCTCGCAGGTCACGACGACATTTCCACCACCATGCGCTACAAGGCGATCTACCCCACGGAAGCCATCGAGGCACACCGCGCCTTTATCGCCCGACGCCGGGCCATCCGGCCCGGCGAGGAATACCGCACCCCGACCAGCCAAGAGTGGGACGAGTTCCTCGGCCACTTCGAGCGCCGCAAGCTATCCATCGGAACCTGTGGCAGGGCATTCGGCACCCCGTGCATTCACGAGCACGCCTGCATTCGCTGCCCAATGCTCCGGCCCGATCCGCCCGGCGGCCCCGCCTGAATGAGATCAAGGAAAACCTCGCTGATCGTATCGCCGAAGCCGAACGCGAAGGATGGTTTGGAGAGGTGGAAGGTCTCAAGGTCAGCCTGGCTAGCGCTGACGCAAAGCTCGCCCAGCTTGATGCGCAAGTTTCACAGGCCCAGCGAGCTGTTCACCTCGGAATTCCGTCATTCAGCGAGATCTCAGCTCGGAACTGACGCTCACGTTGCGTGAGTGGAGGAGAACTCAAATGGAACATTCAGAAGGAGTTCCGCGCTTCTTCGGCATCAAAAGTGGGTGGTTGTAATGCCAAGCCGTTCAACACCTGCCATGACTCCATTGCGGGACGCGGGTGGCGGGGGTCCAGCTGCCTTCCCACAGGTCACAGCCCTGGCGCTGACATGGCAGATGGCAGGCTTGGGGCCTGCCATCCACTCCAAACCGATCTGTCAGGTGATACCTCCCAGCCCGGTGTGTATCAGCTGAGAGACTTCGTCCGCGATCTTCATGCCGTAGTACACCATCGACATGACCACGACGCCGACCGGGCCATGCACCTTGAGCCGGGCATACGCCCGGCTCGGCCTGCGGCCAGGTTCAATCGACGCCTGATTAGGACAGCCCTCAGGGGGGCATGCCTTGCAGGTGATACGTTTCTTAGCCATGGGAGGTCTCCTCGCTCGCTAAGGCTGAAATGGACCTTCCGGAGTGGGTCGCTCTGCAAAGCGACCCACTCTTTCCATGCCCAGAAGGGCGACCAGTGCGCGCGGGCCTTGGTTCGACCAGGCTGGCACCACGAACCCTACTCAGATCGTGGTCGAGTGAAACCGGATCGATCTTTCCTTTCTGTCGCCCGCTTTCTGACCCTACCGGCGCGATCTTGACTTGAAACCCCTAGATCACGAGGATCCATGCCTGCGTATCCGATCATTACCCTCGCGAAGCGCGGAACTCGGCGCCGTGGGTTGATCGGTTTCATTGCCCCTTGAGTCGGTGTCGTTCTTCTAGTTCAGAGAACGCGAGGAAGACCCGGAGCTGTTCTTCCCCATCGGCAATACCGGCCCGGCGCTCCTGCAGATCGAGGAGGCCAAGGCTGTCTGCTGCCGCTGCCCGGTCATGGAGCAGTGCTTCCAGTGGGCGCTGGAGTCCGGTGAGGACACCGGTGTCTGGGGCGGCCTGTCCGAGGACGAGCGGCGGGCGATGAAGCGCCGCGCCGCCCGCAACCGGGCCCGGAACACGGTGGCGACGGCATGAGTGACGCCGACCAGAAGCGCCTGGAGGACTGGCGACGCCGGACCGAGCAGGAGCACGACTTCGGTCGCCGCGCTCATGGCTGAGGGCCTGTACGACCGCTACATGAAGGCCGCGGCCGCCAACCGCACGCACGGCGATACCTGCAACGGGTGCTCGCCGGACGCGCGGTGCGACACCGGCCGACGCCTGTACGAGTCGTTCGCCCGGCTCCAGGACTCCTACCTCGCCCAGCAGAAGCAGAAGCGAGGCTGACCCGCCCTGCGGGACGGAAACCCAACTTCTGACCCGCGTCCCGCTGCTCCACCAGACCGGCCGCCCGCACCACGGGCGGGCGGCCTTTCGCACGCCTCCAGCCCAGGAGAGTCTCGGGCCCGCACCCCCGCAGGAGAGCCCATGCGTACCAGCACCCCGCTCGACACCGCGACGGCCACCGGCACCACCCGGCTGCCCGACTCGCTGTGCACGCACACCCCGAAGTGTCCGACGGCCGACAGCCCGGACCACGAGGCCGCACGCGTCGTGGCCGCCCACCCGGAGCAGGGCTGGGCGCTCCTCTGCAACGCCGTTCTGGTGTTCGAGGACACGGGGGAGCTCCTCCCCGACGGCCAGGTCATCGCCCCGCACCGGCTCCGCGACGAGATCGGCCAGGACCCGCAGCGGACCCTGTCCACCGCCCTGCGCCACATCGGCGAGGCCGGCGGACACGGCGACACGGACACCGCCTCCATCGCGTCCGACGTCATGGACCTGGTCATCCGGGCCCACGCCGGATCGGACACCGCCCGCGCCACGCCGTGGTCGGAGCGGCAGCACCGTACCCACGCGGACATCACCGCTCTGCTGGCCGCGGGCGCCCGGTTCGCCCGTACCTACGGTCCCGGCGCGGCCAGGGCGCAGGAGCAGGCGGCCTGACCCTCGGCTGCTCCGTGCTGACCGCCCCAGCACAACGGCCCTCCGGGGCCCCGGCATTCACGCTGCCGGGGCCCCGGAGGGCCTGGTCCGTGACCCTACCCACCGCCGCAGATCCACGGTGCCCCTTCTCGGAGGCGCCCGGAAGAGAGGACATTCCGTGGCCACCAAGCCCGCTACCCGCCGCCGGCGCCAGCCCGCGGCGAACCTGAAGCCCCGCAACGGGCGCGCCAAGGCACCGGCGACGCCGACCTCCGCTCCCGCCCAGGCCGCCACCTCCGAGAACACGGTGCCGCTGGTGTTCGAGGAGGCCGACCTGGTTGTGGCCGACGCCGCCGACCGCGCCGCCGACCTCCGGGACCTGGCCGTCGACGACGTCGCGCGGATCCTCACCGACGGCCAGGCGCGCGCTGCCGAGCTGCTGGACGGCGCCCGCACCGAGGCGGCCTCGATCACCGAGGCCGCCACCGCGGAGCAGGCCCGCCTCCTGGCCGTCGCCGCGACGGACGCCGACCAGGTCCGTATGGAGGCCGCCACCACGGCGGCCTCCGACGCCGACCAGCTCCGGGCGGCCGCCGAGGCGATGGCGGAGCAGCTGCTCGCCGACGCGCGCCGCGAGGCCGACGCCGTCACGAAGACGGGGGGCGGCGAGGCCGACCAGGTCCTCGCCGCCGCCAAGACGGTTGCCGAGCAGGTGCTCGCCGGTGCCCGCCGACAGGCGGAGGAGATCGCCTCGGCGGCAGCCGTAGAAGCGGAGCAGGTCGCCGCCACGGCGGCCGCGGTGGCGGAGCAGGTCCGTGCCGAGGCCGCGAAGGCGCTCGCCGACGCGGAGAGCACGCGGACCGAGCTGGTGGCCGGCGCGGAGCGCGCTGCGGCGCAGACCCGTGCCGACGCCGAGGCGCTCCTGGAGCGGGTGCGGGGCGAGGCCCCCGGACGTCTGTCCGGGGCTCTACGGTGGCTGGCTCCGTCGAGGAGCTGGCGGGGGATCCGGTGCGCTGCGGTCAGTCCGTCTCGACGTACGCGACCAGGACCAGGGTGCCGAGGGCCGTCGGCACGTACAGGATCCGGGCGCCGCCCTCGCGGTGCTCACGGATCGCACCGTGCTTCGACAGCACGCCGATCTCGGGATTCCTGGAGACGGCCACCAGTACGGGGTCGAGGCGGAGGCGTTCGGCCTCCGTCATCTTCTCGACCTGGTCCTGCGCCACGTCGTAGAAGACGATGCGGGCGCGTTTGGGGGCGTGCCGCCCCATCAGGCGACGTGCGAGGTCGGAGCGGAGTCGTCGAGCGGGGGCTGCCCGAGGTTCTCGCGCAGGTCCTCCCAGGAGGTGACGCGGTCCAGGTCGACACCCTCGCCGGCCAGCCGCTCCAGCACGTAGGCGATCTGCGGGTCGCCGTCAGCCATCTCCCGCGCGTCGGCCCGCAGGGCCTCCTGCTCGGCCGGGTCGAAGACGATCCGCATCGCGGCCTCCAAGTCGTAGATGCTGCATCGAGGCTAGCGCAGCAGCACGCCGCCGGAACCCGGAAGACGAAGAGGATCCGGGGAGCTGCCTGGTGCTCGGACACGGCCCTGCAGTCGGCGGAAACGAAAGCGGCCGGCGCCCACTTCCGCCGAGGCGGGTGGCAAGGGCGCCGGCCAACCGAAAACACACACTCCGGGAGACCCGAGAGGCGTATCTCGCTTCCGAGTGTATCCGTACGACGCGCCGTTGCGGGACCCCATCCACTTGCCAGAGATGACGTAAGATGGGTAATGTTTTTTTGTGGCGGGTCGTGGCAGCTCGCCGACACCGAACACACCAACCTCCCGGAGGCTCCATGTCCCTCTCCATCACGCACCCCGCCGGCAGCCCGACCCAGGCCGCGACCGAAGCATCCGCGTGGCCGGCCACCACCGAGGCCGCCCAGGCCGAACTCGTCCGGCTCGCCGAGCTCCTGGCGGAAGCCGGCGTCACCGTCATCCCCGCCGCCGGCGTCCTGGCGATCCCCGACCTCGCCAGCGGCCCGGGCGATACCGCCGGCATCCGGGTGCGCACCACCAATCGCCCGCCGCACGCCCTGTACGTCATCGGCGGCGGCGAACTCACCCCGCACACCGGCGCCGACAGCGCCTTCGCCGTCCTCCGCCCGCTCGTCGAGGCGGCAGCCCGCCCCTGCGACGGATGCGGCGCCGAAGCCGGCGAGCCGTGCAACCCGTTCTGCCTGCCCGACCCCTCGAACGACTGACACGCCCCGCGGGCGGGGCGCCATGGGCGCCCCGCCCCCGTGATGTAGGAGAAGCACATGATCCGCGCCGGACGCCTGAAGTACGTCCAGACCATGTCCGACCTGGCCGACCTCCTGGGCAAGAAGCTCGTCACCATCCGGAACCAGAAGCCGTACGCGGCGGAAGGCCACCCGGCGCCGATCAGCTCGCCCAACGCCCGGAACCAGCTCTGGGACTCGGAGCAGACCAAGGCCTACTACGCCGACCGGCCCATTCCCGAACTGCCCCGGACCGACGACGACGAGGACCTCCTGGACCGCCACGAGGCCGCCGAGCTGCTCGGCATCGCCCCCGTGACCTGGAACACGTACAAGCGCGACCAGGACCTGGTCGATGGTGTCGTCCTCGTACCCGAAGGCCCCAAGGGCACCGAGCACTGGCCCCGCCGCCTGGTCCTCGCCTACAAGAACAGCCGGCCCGGCCGCGGCGCCGGCGGCGGCCGCCGCGAAGGCAGCGGCGACATGATCCCCCGCGACCAGATCCTCCCGCGGATCGCCGAGCTCCTGGACGCCAACCCCGCCATCACCGTGGAAACCGTCTCCGACACCCTCGGCATCACCAAGTTCCCCACCGCGCAGTCCGGCCTGGCCACCCTGCGCGGCCGACGCATCGCCGACCTCGTCGAGAACCGGCCCGACCTCGACCTGAAGGACGCCGCCCTCCAGCTCGGCTACCCCACCAGCACCCACCGCGGCGCCATCGCAGTCGCCGAGCGCGAACTGCGCGCCCGCAGCGCCAAGCCGTACCTGCAGCACACCGCCGACTTCCTGGCCGCAGCCGGCATCGCCCAGCAGGCCCACGTGGAGATGCGCCAGCTCGAAGGAGAGCACCTCGCGGCCGCCGTGCCGCTCGACGCCGACCAGCCGGCACCGGCCGTGGTGTGGGACTCCCGCTACGGATGGCGGACCTCGACAAGCCGCCGTCACCCCATCGGCAAGGCCACCGACACCCCGCCCGAGGGGGAGGGAATCCGCTACCTGGGCAGCGGGCTGCGGCCCGAACCCGAAGAGCTGCTCGCTGCCTTGCGCGATCAGCGCCGCGGTACCAAGCGTCCGAAGGTGACCACGGACGATGCCATCAGCGGTGAGGAGTAAGAAGAAGCCATGCCTGAGGAAGAACGCGAGCCCGTCTACTGGTTCTGCAACTCGTGCGGCGACGATGTCGACGAGACCGACGAGTGCTGCCCTGACGGTCGTCTTCATGTCGTCGGATTTCTCCTCGGGCGGGGGCGGGTAGCCGGTTGATGTTGCCCGTCCTGCACTTGTGCTCCGTGCGGGTCGGTACGCTCTGCTGTGGAGCTCTGTTCGTCATGTGCGGTGCGGATCACGGGGGTTGGAATGCTGGATCAAGCATTGGTTGCTCTTGCTTCGGCCGGCGGGGCAGCGGTGGCCACGGCCGCTGGGACGGATATCTGGACGGCTTTCCGGGAACGGCTGGCCCGCGTCTTCGGTCAGGACGGCTCACCGGGAAGCCGCATTGCTCTGGAACGTCTGGACCGGTCGGCGGCGGACCTGGACAGTGTCGGCGCCCAGGAGACCGAACGGATACGTGCCGATATGGCGGCCTCCTGGCAGACCCGCCTTCAGGACTGGCTGGAGACTTTGGACGAGGCCGAACGGGCGGAAGCGACCGGTCGGTTGCGCGAGCTGGTGGCCCTGGCAGGCCAGGCCCCTGCTGGAGTCTCGGCCGGGGACGGGGGACTGGCTGTCGGCGGGGACGCGAGCATCCGGGCCGATCACGGGTCCGCGGCTGCCGGGGTGATGGGTGACGTGAGCCTGGGAAACCCTTCGCGGCCGGGTCCGGATCGGAGCTGACCGCACCCGGCGCTGAGCAAAGCCCGCGTGTCATTGCAGAGACATCGATCCTGGCCCAGTACGGTTCCGTCGCCGCTCAGTACCTGCGCATCGAGCATTTGGCTCTTCCTGCCGCGCCGCGGACGGCTTTGTCCTGGCCGCACCAGGTGGGGGCGATCCCGGGCCAGGCGGAGTGCTTCCAGCACCGTGGGGCGCTCACTGCTCTGGATTCCGCGATGTTCGCCGGCGGAACAGCAGTACTGACCGGGGCCGCCGGCACCGGTAAGACACAACTCGTCGCTCGCTACGCCCGCACGGTCCAGCAGGCCAGGATGGTGGACCTGCTGGTATGGGTCACCGCCTCCAGCCGGGAAGCGATCGTCACGGGATATGCGCAAACCGGCACCGACGTTACCGGGGCCGACCCGGGCGATCCCGCACAGGCGGCCACCCGTTTCCTGACCTGGGCCCAAACCACCGATCGCAGGTGGCTGATCGTGCTGGACGACCTTGCCGACCCCGCCGACCTGCAAGGCCTATGGCCCGTCGCCCAGCCCGGGTGCCGGGTGCTGATCACCACCCGGCGCCGTGACGCCGCTCTCTTTGGCCAAAAGCGCCGCCGCGTCGATGTCGGCCTGTTCACCCCCGCCGAAGCCACGGGCTACCTCGCCGCGAAACTCGCCGCCCAAGACCGCTCGGACCATCCCGACCAAATCGCGGGGCTCGCCGCGGATCTGGGTCACCTACCCTTGGCGCTGTCCCAGGCCGCCGCTTACCTTCTCGACCTCCATTTAGATTGCGCCGGCTACCGCACGCGGTTGGCCGACCGCCGTCGGGCACTGGCCGATCTGGCTCCTGAGAACAGCGGCCTGCCCGATGATCAGCGAGCCACCCTGGCCGCCTCCTGGTCGCTCTCCACCGAGCACGCCGACCGCCTCAGGCCGAGGGGCCTGGCACGCCCTCTGCTACAACTCGCCAGCATGTTGGATCCCAACGGCATTCCCGCCACCGTCCTCACCAGTCCTCCCGCGCTGGCCTATCTGACCGAACACCGCACGCTTTGGGAGAGCGCCGACGCCCTGGATGGGCACTCGCTTGCGGCCAGTGCGGAGGATGCGGCAGACGCGCTGCGGTGCCTACACAGGCTCAGCCTGGTCGACCACACGCCCAACACCCCCCACCAGGCGCTGCGCGTCCACAACCTTGTCCAGCGTGCCACCCGAGAGGCCCTCCCTCGCGACCAGCACGATGCCGTTGCCCGCAGCTGTGCCGCCGCGCTCTACAGCGCTTGGCCGCAGATCGAGCGCGATACCTCTCTCACCCACACCCTGCGTGCCAATGTTGACGCCTTGACCGGTCATGCCCCAGGTGTGCTGTGGCAGCCAGAGGGCCATCCAGTTCTCTTCCGTACCGGGGACAGCCTCACGGCAAGCGGTCTCGTCGACGCCACGCACGCCTACTGGGAGGGGTTGCTCAGTTCCTCCCGTCATCATCTTGGTCCTGATCATCCCCAGACCCTGGACATCCGTCAGCGCCTTGCCAACGCACAGGCGGATTCAGGGGACGTGGGTGGAGCCATCAGCGCGGCCTTCGAACTACTGGATGACAAAGTCCGGGTTCTCGGTCCCGACCACTCAGGAACTCTCACCACCCGGATGACCCTCGCCGCTTGGCGAGGGGAATCGGGCGACGCGGCGGGGGCGGTCACGGCGCTTGGTGAGCTACTGGAGGTCTTTTTGCGGGTGCTCGGTCCCGATCACCGCGCCACTCTGGCCACCCGGGTCGTCCTCGCCCGGTGGCGGGGGGAGTCAGGAGACTCTGACGGGGCTGTCAGCGCCTTCGCCGAGGTGTTGGCGGACTCTCTGCGGGTACTGGGAGCCGACCACCCCGACATTTTGACCGCTCGTCAGCACCTCGCCCGATGGCAGGGGGAATCAGGGAATGAGGACGAGGCCGTCAGCCTCTTTACTGACCTGGTGGAGGACTTGCTGCGGGTACTAGGGCCGGACCACCCGAGCACCCTGGCTGCCCGGGCCAACCTTGCCTATTGGCGGGGGCAAACTGGGGACCTGGACTGGTCCGTCACCGCCTACACCGAAGTACTGGAGGACTTTCTGCGGGTACTGGGGCCCGACCACCCAAGCACCCTCAATGCCCGAGCCAACCTTGCACATAGGCGGTGGGAAGCTGGGGACGTGGACGGGGCCGTCACCGCCTACACCGAAGTGCTGGACCACTCTCTGCGGGTACTGGGACCCGACCACCCCAACATTCTGACCAACCGCAGCATGCTGGCTCATTGGCAGAGGGAATCGGACGCAGAAGGGGCCCTCGCCGCCCTCACCCACCTGGTGGACGACATGCTGCGGGTACTCGGGCCCGACGATGTGAGAACCCTGGAGGTCCGGTCCTCCCTCGGCCGATGGCAGGGGGAATCGGGGGACGTGGACGGGGCCGTCATCACCTACACCGTCCTTGTGGACGGCTTTCTGCGGATAGTAGGGCCCGACGATGTGAGAACCCTGGAGGCCCGGGCTGCCCTCGGTCGCTATCAGTTGGAATCGGGGGACGCAGACGAGGCGGTCGTCACTCTCACCGAAAATGTGGACGCCCTGCTGCGGGTACTGGGGCCCGACGATGTGACAACCCTGGAGGCCCGGACCACCCTCGGTCTTTTGCAGGTGCATTGGGGGGGCTCGGACGAGGCGGTCATCGCTTTCACCGAACTTGTGGACGACCTGCTGCGGGTGCTAGGGCCCGCTCACCCCCTAACTCTGGATGCGCAAATGATCCTCGCTCAATGGCGAGCGTCCGAATAGCAGTGGTGACCAGCAAGCCACATACATAGGCATTCTTGCCCCTTGCTTGCAGCCGATGCGCTTTCTCGTTCTACTGGTGAAGAGGCGGTGTTCCAACCCTGCGCAATTCGGTGGCCTAGTCCGTGAACGCCAGAGGGGGGCCCGGATGTGGGCCGCCCTCTGACGTTTCCTGCGTGACTGCCTCTTAGTGGTCGGCTCCGGAAGTCTTTCGGGGGTTGACTCGGGAGCACGACCCACAATCCGTCGTCGAGTGCCACGGCTAAGCCGGTGACATTGCCAGGGCTGGGTTCCTGGCCTGCAATACGAGGAGGGAAGGCTCCGCCACCATAATGCCAGAGCGTCCCGTCCTTACCCGCCAGCCAGACGTCTGGGGACGGCGCGTCCTCCCGAGTTGCCAAATCAATAAGCTGCGGGAATGATACCGGCGACGGCCCGGAGGTTGGGTAGACCACGTATTCCGGTATCCATGTTCTTTCCATGGCGCCTCCCTGAAAAGGTCGTGAAATCCGGGATCAATTTCTCTGCGGAGGGCTTGTCAGAGAATGGCTAACGGCATCAAATTGAATCAGCGTAGACCAACCGAACCAGGAGGGGGTGCGATTGGCGTCCAAACGCCAAGACGAGGGGAACTTGGCCGCTCTCATCGCGATTGTGCGCACGGCGTGCTTCCTTCGACCGTACGCCGGACGACGGATCCGCACATTCGGCCAGCCTGGGCATCGGTTCGTTACGGCGGGTGGTGGTCGTCCTCGGCGACCCGAGCTCCGGCGGCGCCTACCTGTACCCGCTGTTCCCGCGGGGCTATCCGAACCGCCCTGCCGCCAGAGGGGGCCGGTGCCTACGCGGCCCGCTCCATCTCGTACTCCCGGGGCAACGACGTCGGCACGGAGCAGTGTGGCAGTGAGGGAGTCAGCCAGCCTGGCGGTAGCTGGCCGCAGGTCCCACCGTGCCGGAGCCGAACCGGCCGTTGAGTAGGTCGATGGCCTTCTCCGCCCGCAGTCGGCGCTCGCGGCCCTGGTCGAAGGAGAGCTGCTCGGCGACGGAGGCCGCGTCGACCAGCTGCTCGCAGCGCAGCGCGATGCCGCGCACCCGGGCCCGCTGGAAGCCGAGCACCCGGTACAGCTCGTACGCGGTGTCGCGGAGATCCTCGGTGTGCGCGGTCGGGCCGCCGGGCAGCTGGCGGCTGCGGTGAACCAGGGAGCGGTCGGCCAGGGTGACGGTCATCGTGATCGTCCTGGCCGCCTGCCGACGGGTCCGCAGCCGGTCGCCGAGCTCGACCGCCAGCGACAGCAGCGCGGCACGGACCGCCTCGGGGGACAGGGTGTCGAGGCCGAACCGCCGCTGCGCGGCCGTGCTGTGCGGCAGCTCCGCCGGCACCACCACCCGACGGTCGATCCCACGGGCCACCTCACGCAACTGCCGCCCCGCCCGCCCTCCGAGCACCCGCTGCACGGTCGCCTCCGGCAACTGCGCCAGCAGACCGATCGAGTGCACCCCGAACCGGACCAGCCGCTGCTCCTGGGCGCGGCCGATCCCGTAGAGCTCCCCGACCGGCCGATGGTGCAGGAACGCGGCCACCTGCTCCGGAGCGGATCCGACAGCGACCACGCCGCAGCGCGCGGCGTCCCGGGAGGCCATCGCGGCCACCGACCACGTCGGCCCGACACCGACCGCCACGGGCAGCCCGTACAGCGCCATCGCCCGCGCCCGGACCATCCAGCCCAGCTCGGCCGGATCCCGGTCGAAGAATCGGACGCTGCCTGACACGTCCGCCACCAGCACGGACGGTGGAACGGCCTGCACCACCGGTGTCACATCCGCCAACAGGCCGAGAAGGTGCCGGTAGAGAACCGGATCCACGTCCATGGGGCAGCGCACGTGCAGGATCGGGGAGCCGGCGCCCACCTGATCGGTCTGTTCGTCGTCCACGGCGACACCTCCCACAACCACTGTATCGAAAATATATTCGAACAAGCACCTCGGTAAGCGGAACGAATGATTCGAACAGAGGTACGATATTCCTGTGATCCTCCGACCCTGCCCTCCCGGCACCACACCGCCCGGAACCGCCAGTCAGGACGACCGGCGCCTCCACGGGCCGCCTCCAGCCGCGCAGGAAGGCGTAGAGCATGCCCGCCGGACGTGACCTCGACTGGCTGCTCCCGCCCGACGTCGAGCGCCTAAGGACCCTGGAGCGGTGGTGCCTGGTGCTGCTGGAGCTGATCCGCGGCCGCGTCACGGAGATCGAGCGCCGGAACCGAGTCACCGAAGCCGCGCGGAGCGGACCGATCGTCACGCCCTTCACCGAATGGAAGCTGGAGCACCCCATCGGCAAGGGGTCGCGCATGCTCGTTCACACGGCGGACTGCCACCTCGCATCAGGCCGTACGCGGCCCGTCACCCAGGAGCAAGCCCTCGACACGCTCCGGCAACCCCAGGTCGAAGCCTGCTCGATCTGCCCTGCTGCCCGAGAGCTCGGCATCACCGACGCCTGACCCCGGTGGGCCGCGGTGCACCATCACTGGTCCTACGCGCGGGAGGGGCGCGGCGTTGCCATGCGGTGCCAGCGCACCTCTGAGTTCCCTCAAATGTGCACCCCGGCGTCCCCGCGCACGGCATCGTCCTCTCATGGACATAGCGACCATCCTGACGGCGGCGGGGGCGTCGGCCGTCGCGGCGACCACCGCTACCCGCGCCGCGCTGCGCACCAGCGGCATGACGTGGCGGGCCGCCCACAGCAAGAACGTGTTCGAGGCCCTCAAGGAGTTGAACCGGGCAAGCAACCCGGACAGGGGGAGCGTCCAAGAGATCCTGCGCGCGACGGACGATGTCCGGATCTCCGTGACGGGCCCGCTGCGCGTCCTCGCCGAGAGGGTCATCGAGGCCGGGAGCGACTACCACGGCACTCGGGAACGGCTCGGCGAGATCCGGCACCCGTACACCATCCTTCGCCGACAGCTCAAGGAGCGTGTACGCGCGATCGAGTTGATGCAGAAGGACCCCCAGGAGTTCGACAAGCTCGACGACTCCGACTTCGCCCTCTTGGGCGCGTATCAGATGCTCCGGTGCTACCGGCAGGAAGAGCGGGAAGGGGGTCACCCCGACCCCGAGCCGATCCGTAAGGCCCTGCTCGACTCACTGGCGTACAGCGAGAGCGCCGTCGACTTGCTGCTCATCTCGGCCGAGAGGCAAAGGCGCATCGCCTCGGAGCAGGGCAGGAAGAACAACATGCTGCACGTCGGACGCGAGGAGCTGACCACCGCCCGCGACGCCCTACAAGCTGCGGTCGTGGCCTGGGGGGAGAACCCGCCCCGCCGTCGCCGCAGCAAGGCCGGTCTCGTCGAGCAGCGGCCCCGGCGTCGATGGCTGTGGCGGCAACGGCGCCAGGCCAAGCGAGAGGTCACCGCCCGTCAGATGGGACGTGCGGCCTAACCGGCGGTGCGCGGGTCGGGGTGCCGGCGCACGGGGCTGCGCGCCTGCTCGTACGTGTGCGGCGGCGCACCTGGTCCAGGGAGGCCGGATGCGGACCGAGCACCACGTCGGGGCGGGGACGCTCCGGTGCGTCTAACGGACGCACGTCACTGCCGCGGACCAGGGCGGCGTACCCCGAGGTCGGGACCGTGCTGCAGGACGTCGGCCCGGGCGTACGGGCCGCGGTGTGCGGTATACCCTAGGGCGATCAGCGGGGCGTCCTCCCGGTTCGTGCACCACTGTTTGCCAGTTCACCGGCAATCTACGCCGATCCTGCAGTGGTCAGGAGGCGCCCAGGTCTCAGCCCCCAAAAGAGTTGTCTTGCGCCGCCGAGCCGTTACCTCGCACGACCCGCGGCGCGGACAGCAACCGTTCAGCCGTACATGGTCGTCCTCCGGGGTATGCCGCAGCCGACTCCCGCACCCCTACCGACTCCGCCTGCCTGGCAGCACTGTGCCCACGGCAGCAGCCCGCAGGACCCGGTCGGTTGCCCCGGCATTCACATTCCCGGCCACACCGAGTGCCTCGCCCACGTGACCGACGCCGACCGCGACGCCTACCTGGCCAGCCTCGCCCCCGGCAGCACCGTCGATCACAGAGGCACCACATTCAGGCAAACCCTTCTCGCGGCACTACTAGGCGCTTTCCACGACCCCGGAACCGGACACCCCCGTCTCGGCACCGCCGGCTTCAGCGCGGCGACCTTCGAGGGCGAGGCCGATTTCGGGGCGGTGACCTTCGAGGGCGAGGCCGATTTCGGGTTTGCGACCTTCATGGGCGACGCCGATTTCGTGTTGGCGACCTTCGAGGCTGGCGCCGAGTTTCGGCGGGCGACCTTCATGGGCCACGCCGAATTCAGGGAGGTGACCTTCGAGCGCGGCGTCCTGTTCAGGTCGGCGACCTTCACCGGCTTCGCTGGCTTCATATCGGCGACCTTCAAGGACACCGCCAGCTTCAGGCTGGCGACGTTCAAGCACCGTGCCGATTTCGGGTCGGCGACATTCGAGCGAGGCTCGTTCCAGTCGACGATCTTCAAGGATGACGCCGATTTCAGGTCGGCGACATTCGAGCGAGGCGCCGATTTGGGGTCGGCGACCTTCGAGGGCGACGCCATTTTCGAGTCGGTGACCTTCGAGCGGGCGGTCAGTTTGGGGCCGTTGGTGTGTGCCGGGCGGGTCGTCCTGTCCGGGGCGATATTTGGTAGGCCGGTCACCCTCTCGTTCGCCGTGCGTCACCTGGAGTGCCGACGCACCCGCTGGCTGTCCACGGCCGAGATACGTCTGCGCTACACCACGGTGGACTTCGCCCAGGCCGTTTTCGAGTACCCCCTCACCATCGCAGCGGAGACGGGCCCATTCCCGCAGCCCCTCCTGCAGCCGATGGAAGAGACCCTCTTCGCCACCGACCCCGATGCCTCCGTGCGGATGGCCTCGCTGCGCGGAGTGGACGCGGCGCACCTGGTTCTCTCCGACGTCGACCTGTCGGAGTGCCTGTTCACGGGAACCGTGCACCTGGACCAGGTGCGCCTGGAGGGCGCCTGCTCCTTCGCCTCAGTCCCGTCCGGCAGACACTGGCGGGGCTGGCTCCCGGTGCAGTTCACTCAGCGCCGCACGCTCGCCGAGGAGCACCACTGGCGCGCCCGACAGCCTGCAGCGGTGCCGGGTTGGAACGAGGCCGCGCCCGGCGCCGGGCGGGTCGGACCGCTGCAGCTGGCGCCGGTGTACCGGGCGCTGCGCAAAGCGTTCGAGGACGGTAAGCACGAGCCTGGAGCCGCCGACTTCTACTACGGGGAGATGGAGATGCGCCGCCACGCCGACGACGTCCCCCGAAGCGAGCGAGGTCTTCTGACCGCCTACTGGGCGTTGTCCGGCTACGGCCTGCGAGCCTCCCGCGCTCTGGGCTGGCTCGCGGCCTGCATGCTGGCCACCATCGTGCTGATGATGGGATTCGGGCTGCCCCAGGACGACCCGAAGCAGCGGGCCACCGGTACCGTGCCGGCTGGCGGCGGCAAGGTCACCTTCGAGATCGACAAAGCCGACCCCCAGAACCCCACCGGGAACCGTTTCACCGGAAAGCGCTTCGAGAAGGCGCTGAAGGTCACTCTCAATTCGGTGGTGTTCCGCTCCTCCGGCCAGGACCTGACCACCGCCGGCACCTACATCGAGATGACCTCCCGCCTCACCGAACCCATCCTCCTAGGCCTCGCGATTCTCGCCGTCCGCAACCGCGTCAAACGCTGAGACGATGGCGCCACCCGGGCAGCCTGGGGCGGCAAACGGTGTTCCGGAGTCGGGCGGAAGCGCCCTGGAATCAGGTGGTGGCCGCGGTGATGAAGGCCGTACGGCATCCGGAGCCGGCCGACGAGGCCTGACGGACCTCCGCCCCACCGGGCGCTGTCCTCGTGTGGGGTCCGGTGGGACGGGATCATGTAACGAGGCGCCCGCGTCAACCTTTGAATGGGGGTGCGAAGAGGCCTGCGACGGGCGCCGACAAAGGGCAGGGATCAGTCAGCCGTGACGGGCAGGGCGTCGAGGTGGGAGTCGGAAAGCCGGAACCCGAACTCGTCGCGGAACCAGCTGCCGTACCGGGCCCTGGCGATCGTGCTCCGTCACGTCATCCCACAGCTCGCGCCTGTAAGGCGTCGACACGATGCATGGCGCCCCGTGGGCGGTGTCGGTGACGGTCAGACGGACGAAGTCGGTACTCACGGCCTTCCTTCCCTTGGGTGGCCTCAAGTGTGGCAGGCCGGTGCCTGGCGGCACCCCGTCTCCGCACGGTCGGGGCGGGGCGCAGCCATGTTCATGCTGTCCGAAGCGGGCGAGCCCGGGTCAACGTCGGCGGCGTTTGACGATCACGCCGACGCCGAGGCACACGGCGGCGACGGCGCCGAGTGCCGGCCACTTCCAGGAGAAGCCGGATTTCGCAGCCGCAGATTCCGCGCGTGGCGCCGCAGCAGCTGTTTGGCCAGCGCTGGGGGTGGGGGCCTTCGAGGGGGCCGGGCCGTCCAAGGGGTCGACGTCAGGCGCCCCCGGGTCTCCCGCGCGATCGAGCAGCACCTTGCTGGGGCGGGGGATTCCGTAGCCGACGTAGTCGTTGCGCTTGACGCCGTCGCGGGGGGCGCCGGCGGTCTCGATGAGGACGCGGGCCACCTGGTTCGCGGTCCAGTCGGGGTGCGCCGACCAGACGAGCGCGGCGGCGGCGGAGGCCAGAGCGGTGGCGTACGAGGTACCTCCGTCCGACATGCACCAGGCGGTGTTCTCCTTGCAGCGGATCGGGGCCTTGCCACCGAAGGAGGCCAGGTCCGTGTCCTGCCCGTGGGAGGACAACGACATGGGCTCACCGTTGATGTCGACGGCTCCTACGCCGAGGATTCCCCCCAAGATGGCGATGGGGTTGGTGGAGTTGTTATCCTCCCCTTCGTTCCCCATGGCGGTGAAGACGAGCACGCCCTTGCTCTGGGCGTACTCGACAGCCGGCCTGAGCTTGTCGAACGACCACCAGCCGCCGATGGACAGGTTGATGATCTTGGCGCCGTTGTCGGCCGCGTACCGAACCCCCTTGGCGGCTTCGCCGATCGCGCCGAAAGCCATCGGCGTGCCGATGCTGGTGCGGATGGGCATCACCTTGGCGCCGGGAGCGAGGCCCTGCGGGCCGCCCCCCGAGCCGTCACCGACGATCGCCGCGGTCATGGTGGTCCCGTGCCCGCCGAAATCTTCGTGCGCCGGGTACGTCTGATCCGGGTGTCCGACCGGCGGCTCCATGAACGAAACGCCGGGCAGGACCCGCCCCTTGAGCCCCGGAAGATCCTTGACGCCACTGTCGATGACGGCCACCGTGATGCCGGTGCCGTCCGACACCTTCCACATCTCCTCGGCTCTCATCTTCTTGAGGTACTCCGGCAGGTCGGTATCGGCGGCCGCCGGTATCACCGTGCCCGCGCTGATCGTCCCGACGGCGACGATCAGGGCCGCCGCTCTCCGCCACGACCCGTGTCGACGTATGTCGCCCCGCATTTGTGCCCCTCTGTGTCCATGCGCGCTGCAATCTCGCGCGGACCCACCCCATCACACTGTCTGTCCAGGGCAGCACCTGACCCTCCGTTAACTCCGCTCGCCATGTCCACCCGTATCGGACAACGGCCCGACCCTCACGCCGCGAGCTCGCCACCCGCGTCCGCGGCCTCGACCTCGCCCCTGTGGCCCGAACTGCCGCAGCGTTCAGCGTCGGGTCCTCGTCAAGGGCCCGGCGTTGAACGCTGCGCCGGTGTGGCTCGGCCGCACCGAACTGACCCCCACCGCTCTGGACCGGGCTTGCCCACGATCTGCAGAGGCTTGCCCAGACCCTGACGTCCAGGCTTGCCCGAGGGGCGTGGGGGCTTGCCCAGGCCGCAAGATGCCTGCTCAGGAGGCTTGCCCCCACCCCTGTGGGGTTCAGCTGGCGGCCAGGCTGGTCCGGCCGGCCAACGGGCCGTCGAGCAGGAGACGGAGGACAAGAGACAGGCCGCGGCCGCCGAGGCCGGCGCCGCGACCGCACCACGCCGTGAAGGAGTTCCGTGTCGCTTCCGCCGTGGACGTGCAGATCCCGGACGACAAGGGCGTCCGCGGCTCGGGGCCGACGGCGACCTGCATGCGCATCGTGGAACTGCCCTGACCCCTCGGCGACGGGTAGTCGGTCGGGCGTGGGACGTCGAGGTGCACGGTCCCCAGGCCGACGAACTCGCGGACGCTCCCAGCCAGTTCTACCTCCTGGAGGACGCCTGCGCCGAGTATCAGCTGCGCAGCTGGATCGCATACTGCCCGGCCTTCCCCAGCACGAAAATCGCGGGGCCGTTTTCCGGAAACCTGCCCGACCCCCGACGTCGACCACTGCGGAAGCTGCGGGACGACCGTCGCGATCGGGGGCTGGATGATCGCCTCGCTCGGGCTGTCCTGTTCCGACCGCTACGACGTGATGTCCGGCCAGCCTGGCCGCCACGATCTTCGGTACCACCGAACGAGGTAGACAGGAGCCGGCCGTTCGGTGCGCTGCTGAGGTGGGCAAGCCCATGTGAACGTGGCCTCAGGACAGTTGCACCGGAGGGGTGCTGGAGGGTTGCACGTAGAGGTGCACTAGGAGTTGCACCGGAGGTGTGACCGGGAGTGGGACCCCCACTTTTTCGATCTTGATCATCGTGCCTGGTCAGGCCCCGTGGGCAAGCCTGATCGCCACGACGACACCTCTTTCTCCGCGATAGCCGGAGCAAGAGGCCTGCTTCTTTCGAGGGCCGGCCCGGCCTTCACCCCACGGTCCAGCCCGGCTCGGCTCAGTCCACCCCGGGGCTGGCCTGTCGACGGTCCGACCGCTTGCCCAGCCGCTCGGCTCCCGGCCCCGCTCGACATCGCCCCGCGCCGCCGTCCGCCCGCCGTGACGCCGCGTCCCAGCCTCGGCGCCGCCCCGCCTGCCGGCGACGCCGCGTCCGCCTCCGCGTGTGAAGGCTTCGTCCGGACATGCCGAAGCCGGCCCCCCCGGAAGGCGGGGCCGCTTCGGGCGGGCGGTCAGAAGTGGTCGTGCTCAACGCCGTGGAATCGGGCGATCAGGGAGTGCCGGATCTCGGTGTGTTCGGTGGCGAGGTCGACGAGCTCGCCGTCGAGGTAGCCGATGGAAACCGGGTCGGTGGTCTTGGTGCGGGCGGTGCGCAGCTTGGCCGTGTCGTCCAGGTTGCACATCAGGTCGTACAGGGAGTGGGGGCGAGCGCTCGCGCTCAGCGTCGCGCCGGAGCCGACGAGCGCGGTACAGAGGCTGGAGGGCAGGGCGGTCCAGGGGGCGCTGTAGCAGAGGGTGGTGACGCTCATCGGGGCTCCTCGAATCGTGGTTCCGGGTTCAGCCGGCTGCCACTGCCGGCTCGGTAAGAAAGCAATAACTCACATACATCACTTGGTCAAGTGGTGAGCGTGGGTCCTGGTCGTGCGCGTTCGAGTGAAGGCCTGAATGTGAAGCGGCCCCGCCGGCGGGGGGCATGTCCAAGTCGACGCGACGGCGCTGGGGGAGCGGGGGCTCGACGCCGAATCGCAGCGCCAGCCGGGCCGCGCGGTCCCGCTTGTGAGCCGCCCGCTGGAGCGGGCACCTGCTGCCGTCCTTCAGGAAGGGGGTCGGCCACGGCCGCTCCTGGTACTGCAGGTGTGCGGGGCGGTCGTTGTAGGTGCGGGCCATCTCGGGGCTCCTCGCTGTGGATTTGTAGTGGTGCGCGTTCCTCGGTCGCCGACCGGCTGCCACCGCCGATCGACGAGATAACTATGCCTAGCATTCATCATCGTCTGTCAAGCGGGGCGCCTGTGATTTCTTCGCGCGTCGGGGCGCGGTCGATGCGCGGGGCGCCAGCCGGGTGAATCTGAAATCGCGGAAAGAAAAGCGGGCGATCCGGCGCCGAAAGTGATGTATATGAGTTATAGTTGTCTTGTTGGTCGGGAGTGGCACCCGGTCAACACCCCACCGAACACCCACGCTCCAGGGAGAAACCCGTGTCGAACTCCATGAGGAACACCGCCGGTCAGACCTCCACCCGCACCCTGACCGACCTGATCCGCGCCATGGACGGCCAGCGCGCCACGACCATCACCTACGTCGACAGCAAGGGAGACAAGTCGGTACGCACCATCGAGATCCACAACATCCTCACCACCGCCAAGGGCGACATCAACGTCCAGGCGATGTGCCGCGCCCGGGGCGAGATGCGCACCTTCAGCCTGGAGCAGATCAAGGCGTACACCATCCACCGCATCCGCTACGTGCTCGCCGTCCCCAAGGAGAAGGCGGCGGAGGTGTTCCCCCTCGCGCACCTTGCCGTCACCCCGCAGGAGCTGGTCGACCTGGAGCTGGAGCGCGACTACCCGGCGCCCAAGCTCGCCGCGTAGGCGAGCGGGGCCCGCCCCGCCGGGGCGGGCCCGCGCCCCTGTGTCCTCCCCCGGGGCCGGCCGGACAGCGGCGGGTGCCCCCGCCCCACCCGGGCCGGATCGTCTCCGGCCCGGGGCACGCGAACTGACCAGCGCTTACGAAGGAGAAGTCATGGCAGACCGATTCCGCGAGACGACGGTTCGTGTCGCTGGTGTCGACCACCAGGTCCGCACAGAGATTGAAGGCCGGGTTCGCACCGTGGCGCAGCTCGAAACCGCACACACAAAAGCCGTAAAGGCGAAGATCGCGGAGCTGCGCGGTGCCAACCTCCCCGCCTACCGAGCTGCGGTTGTCGCCGCCGAGGCGGCTTCGGAGCGGGTGGGGAAGCGGTGGTTGCAAGAGCAGGAAGCGGTTCGTGCGCGCGTCATCCTCCGGCGGGCTGAGCGCGGAACGTTCGTGTCCCACGCATCCCCGTGGGCGGCGGACCTTCGCCCGACACCCAAGTTCCGCTTCACGGGTGAGATTCCTGGCTACCTGGTGGAGGTCGAGGCCAACCACTACGCGACGCCCGACGCCGCTGCGCAGCTGGCGCTGATCTAGCGGACGGGCCCGTCGGGTGCCCGGCGCGCCGGACGGCCCCGAGGGTGCAAGCGGGTGTTGGTGGCGCTGGCTGCGGAACGCGGACTCCTTCCCGTGCGGTGGCCCTCCACCCGGCGCCACCACGTGGCCCGGGCCTGAGGGTGTGTGGGGGTGGATGGAGTCGGGCGCCCACTCCGGGAAGATCCTGCGCGCTACGGTCCGCCCGCGTGGGCGCGGTGCGCCCGGGGCCCGCGCCGCCGGGCCGCGCGCGGTCCGGCGGCTGGTGGCCCGCCTCTCGGCCTTGGGCCAGTCGGTCCCGAAGCGGCTGCACGGAACGCGGCGGATATCCCCTGCCGCACCGGACGGTGCCGGAGCCTGCGGCCGGGGCGGGGCCTCGGCAGAGGGCGGCCGGCGGCCGTACCGGCCACGAATCTGACGGGCAGTCACATGTGAAGGCGTCGACAGCATTGCGTATGTGATGAATGATGAGTATTGTTTTCTCCATCGATTGGGAGTGGTGCCCAGCCGGCACCGAAAACACAGCGAGAAGCGGGCTGCCTCATGCCGCCCGAGACCAGGAGCGCGCAATGACCAACACCCTCGCCATCCGTGTGATCCTCGAATGCGACCGCTGTTCCGCGCCGATCCGCAAGCAGCCGGACGTCTACCGCTGGCTCACCGGCCGGCAGGACACCCCCGGCCCGCTGGCGACCTGGGTGGGCGCGCACGTTCCCGAACTGGTCGAGTTCGCCGCCACCGACGACCGCCACAACTGCGCCCGGACCGAGCGCTGACCTACGCCGCGCACGGCAGCGGGAGCGGGGGAACCCGCCCCCTGCCGTGCGCGGGCCTGCCGAACCCTCAGCATCGAAGGGATCCGCATGAACGAGACCCGCAGCGCTGCCGGCTGGCAGCCGGCGGAGCGGCACATCATTCACCCGGTCATCCGGCGTCCGCAGCACACCCTCACGTCGGAGGAGCGCGAGATCGTACGGGGGATCTCCAATCTGAACTTCCAGGGCGCCCTGATCATGGGCATCGTGGACCCGGTCCCCAACCCGTCGCCGATGGACGAGACCGAGGGCGCCTGGGTGCGCGGGTGGGTGTGGCCCGCCTACCTCCAGGAGATCGAGCGCATACCCCTTCGGCTTCGCCCGGTGGGCCATGTGCGAACGGGGCACCTGCTGGAACTGCCTGGCCGGCCGTTGCGACCTGTGCGTCCACCGGCAGGAAGGCGGCCCGCACGTGGACGGCAATACCGACTGGGTGCGAGACGGGCGCGGCCGGTGCGTCGCCAAGCTGATCCTGCGGCCCGGCGGCGAGCCGTGCGTGTGGTGGTGCCGGTGCGCGTGCCCCAAGAGCGACATGCCCCCGGCGGAGCCCGCGGCTGCGGCCGACAGCGCGGCCGCACCGGAGGAGGCTGCCGCGCCGCCAGGTGAAGCCGCGCCGGGGGGCCGCCGGGGTGGAGGCCGCGCGGCCGACGACGGAGCGCAGTACGCCCCCTTCTGACGGTGATCCGCGCGCCGAGGGCGGGGCACCCTTGCAGAAGTGATGAACAGTGGGTATAGTTTTCTTGTCGACGGGGGATTCCCGCCGACACCCCCACCCCTCTCCAAAGGAGTCCACATGACCGTCGCCACCGCCTCCACCACCCAGACTGTTCTGGAGCCGGGCACGGTCGTGCGCACCCCCCGCTACGACGAGGGCAAGAACACCGGCGTCCGCCGGGCCATCGTCCTCGGCCTCTGGAACGAGAAGGAGCCGAAGGACGGATACCGCGTGTGGTTCTACACGCTCGGCGCCCCTCTCCTTCGCGCCGAGGACGCTGGGCATGGCGTTCGCCAACGAGCCCACCGTGGTCGGCACGGTCGACGACATGTCCGAGCGCACGCTGCTCCGCCTCCACCGGTGGCTGCGGGACCTCGACCAGTTCTCCAAGGTGCGGTACCGCATCCAGAAGGCGGGCCTTCGACTCCGCGCCAACCGCCTGGGCCGGTAGGCCCCATGCCGGGGGCGGACCACCGCCCCCGGCCCCCCGCTGCTCGGCCGTGGCAGCCGACCAGCACCGACAACACACCACAAGCACAAGGAGTTCCGCCAAGGCCCGAACCACCTTCGTAGCCTCCACCGGCTGCACCCGCACCAGCGAAACCCGCCACTACACCCACGCGGTCATCGCAGACCGCCGCGACGGCGAGGGCCGCATCGTGCACACCTGGTCCATGTCCGCGGCCAACGTCGGCCGAGCCGCCCGGACCGCCGAGCGCGCCGGCTGGAAGAACATCACGGTCGAGGAAGTGAACGTCCAGGAGAAGCCGGCCCGCACCCGCAGGACGACCCCGAAGCAGGCGCCCGCCGCTGCCCGGCCGGCCCCGGCCGCCGAACGCGAACCGCTCACCCTCTACTCCGTCCGCCCGGCTGCCGGCGGAGGCTTCGACGTCGTCAACACCGGCGGCCTGGTCGTATCGGGCGACTGGCAGACCGAGACCGGCGCCCAGGAGCGCGCCGACTTCCTCAACGCCCAGGAGAACCGCAAGGGCACCGAGGACGCCCTGACCGAACCGCAGCGGCGCGTGTACGCCATCGTCAAGCGCGACGGCGCGATCGGCACCGGCTACCGGCACAACCTCACCGCCGTCCGGAGCCTGCACGCCGCAGGCCTCGTCAAGCTCACGGAGTACGGTCCGGGCTCCTGGCAAGCCGCCTACGTTCCGCCGCCCGCCGACGGCCCGGCCGAGACCGCTCCGGCGGCCGGTACGGGCGTACGGACCGAGGACGCCGAACACCCCGCGGTCGCCGCAGCGTTGACCGCCCTGTCCGGGCAGCCGCTCGCCGACGTCACCGGCCCGCACGGCCTCGGCGAGGTGGCTGGCTACTGGGTCCGCCCGGACGGCGCCAGCGGCCGCCTGGCCGTCGGCTGGGTCAAGGACGGCGAGCTGACCACCAGCGCCGACGGGCGGCCGCCCCTGGTCGCGCTGAGCGTCGCGAGGGAGCTGTTCGAGCGCACCGAAGGCTGGCTTGTCGAGCCCGGCGACCACCCGTCCCTGTTCGTCTGGCACGTGCCGACCCTGGATGCCACGGCTAAGCGTGGCGCCGCCGCCGAGCAGGCCCGGGGCGCGATCACCGACACCTGGACCATCACTCACACCGGCTTGCCCGAGGGCCGCTGCTTCCTGAGGGTCGAGGCTCCCGACTCCGACGGAGCCTTCGCGGCCGCCGTGGCCACCCGAGGGGGCCAGCTGGTCCAGCAGGCTGGGCACCGGCTCGGAGCGCGGCGTCTGAGGGAAGTGGACCTGCTCCGCACCGTTGGCGAGCGGGTCCGGCACGTGGCCAGCGGCCAGACCGGCACGGTCGAAGCGGTGGACGTACGGATGACCAGCGCCCGCGCGTACATGGACGGTGTGACCGTCGCCGTTGACGGCCGATCCCGCAAGACCGCGCGCTCCCTGGCCTGGGAACCCCTGCCCGCCGACGAGGACCACCAGGCCGTCCGCTGACCCCCGGGCGCCCGGCCCCACCCGGGGACCGGGCGCCCCTGGCTCCGCCCCGCCTCCACGGCCGGTACCTGGAGTGTCCGGCCGCCCCGGGCGTCCGACGGACGTCCCCCGATGCGAAGGAACGAGATGACCGATCTGAATGAACCCACCGAGGGCGAGCTGCTGCGCGCCGAACTGGCCGCCCGCGGCCGTCACGCCTTCCCTGGGGGTGAGGGCGGCATGACCTTTCTGATCATGGCCGCCGCCCCGGGTGCCCCGGACGGCGAGGACGCCGCCTACGGCGTCTTGCACGTCCTGATGTACGCCGGCGAGCGGGCCGACCGGCCCGCGTCCGAGCACTGCGAACCGTGGTCCGCGCATCTGCACGCCGCCGACGGCACCTACCTCGAAACCCTCGTCGACGGTTCCCCCGCGCTGCTCGACGCGGCCGCAGACGCCGCCCGGTGCGCCCGCGAGGTGACCGAGGGGCTCAGCCGGCGCCGCCGCAGCAACATCCCGGCAGTCGCACGCCGGTTCTGCACCTTCTGATCCACCCTGGCCGGGCGGCAGTGGCAGCCGCCCGGCGCCCAAGTTCGCCCGGGCGGAGGCCGAAGCCGAGATGGACGACGACTTCAGCGATCAGACAGCCGGTGAACCCGTCGGCGCCGGTCGCCCGAGGAGGACCTGATGGCCGCGATTCCCGCCGGCAGCACCCCGCAGGGGAAGGAGGGGCTGGATGCTCGCCAGCCCCGCTACGAGTGGCGGCTGCAGGAACTCATGGCTGTCCGCAAGGACTGGTACAGCACCACCAAGCTGGGGCCCGAGCTGCGCAAGTACGGCTTCGACATGGACCGCAGCAGCATCTACCGGCTGGTGAAGACCGACCGACCGCCGAAGATGCCGCTGGAGCTGATCCTCGCGCTCTGCAAGATCCTCAAGTGCAAGTTCGAGGACTTGGTCGTCGAGGTCGAGCCCGAACCGTCCGTCCAGGAGCCGACTCCCAAGGGCCCGCGTCCAGTGGTTCCCGGCATGTCGCTGCTGGCCACGGACTTCTTTGACGCCGAGGGCTGACGATGGACCCGAAGGGGCGGGGCATCTGCAACAGCTGCGGCCAGGACCGCTACATCACCTACAAGGCGAAGGGCTTCTGTCACACCTGCTACAAGAACAGCCGACCGGCGGAGATCTGCTGCAAGTGCCGACGCTCCGAGGTCCCGGTCTTCCGCGACGAGCACGGGGCCTGGTGCACCCTCTGCCGAAGCAAGGCCCGCGTCGAGCCGTGTTCCGTCTGCGACCGGGTCGGCAGGGTCGCAGTTCGCCGCGAGGGCCTGCCGGTCTGCCGACGTTGCTGGCAGCGTGAGCGCCGTGTCCCCCGTCCGTGTCATGTCTGCGGCCGCACCCTCAAGGCAACGAGGAACACCCCCACGGGCGTCATGTGTTACGGCTGCTACCGCAAGACTCTGCCACGGGAAGCGTGCTGCGTCTGCGGCCGGGAAGTCGTAGCGTCCGCGCACACCGACGAGGGCGCCTGGTGCGAGACCTGCCGCAACCGGGCTCGCGCGGAGCCGTGCTCCCTCTGCGGCATCACCCGGAAGATCACCGTTCGAGAAGAGGACGGGCCGGTCTGCAATGTGCCTGCTACCAGCGGCTACACAGGGGCGATCGGCCGCGGCACAAGTGCGTCGACTGCGGAGAGATGAGGGCCGTCGACCGGATCGCGGAGGAGGGGCCGCTATGCGAGAAGTGCAACAATCGCCGGGCGCCGGTGGTGCTCTGCCCTCGCTGCAGCAAGCGCCGCGAGATCGGCGTTCTCAGCAGCGGGGTCTGCCGGGCCTGCGTCCAGCAGACCCGTCCTCGTGAACCATGTCGCATCTGCGACCAGAGCCTGCCGGTCTCCTTCCGAGAGGACGAGGGCCAGCCCTGGTGTGACAGTTGCCGCCGCCGGGACCGAGCCGAGCCCTGCTCCGGCTGCGGCATCATGAAGGTGGTCAGCGCACGCGACCACCGCGGCCCCTGGTGCATGGTCTGCTGGCAGCACGCCCGCCCCGGACCCACTTGCGGCGACTGCGGACAGAGCCCGTCCATGCCCCTGTCCACCTGGGACGGAACCCCCCCGCTGTGTGTCGTGCTACGCGGCCGCGAGCGTCCCCTGCAGCCGCTGCGGGACTCTCGCCAAGGCCGAGCGTCGCTGGCTGGAGGGGCCGGTCTGCCTGCCCTGCACCGACGTCGTCCGCTTCACCCACGCAGAGTGCCACCGATGCGGCCAGCCGGCGGCCGTCTTCCGCCAGGAGGAAGCCGGGCCGATCTGCCCCGAATGCGCCGGGGTTGCCTTCACCTACCGCTGCCCCACCTGCGACTCGATGGGCCGCCTCCTGCATGGCCAGTGCCCCCGCTGCCGGGCCCTGCAGGAACTCAACGAGACGTTCGCCGGCCCCGACGGCCACCGCTCGTCCCAACTCGCGCCCCTGGCCGAAGTTCTGGAGCGGTACGACAACCCGTACTCTCTGGTCCTCTACCTGAGGCGACCTGGTGGTCAGCTCATCCGGGCGATGGCCAGCGGCGACCTGGAGTGTTCGCACGAGGCCCTGGACGCGCTGAGACAGACACCCTCCGTCCACCAGCTCCGGGGACTGCCGGTGCTGGCGGAGGTCCTGGAACCGCGAGAGGAACAACTCGCTCAGTTCAAACGGGATATCCGGGTCTGCCTCGACGAGGTGACGATCCCGTACAACCGGTCCATCCTCGCCCGATACGCAAGCTGGCACCTCATGCCCCTCGCACACCACCGCCTCGAACGAGCCGGATTCACCCGCTTCCAGCGCGAGAACCTCCGCCGCCAGCTCCGAACCGCACGTCTTTTGCTCGACCACATCCACTGCCGCGGCCGCACCCTCGAAAATGTCACCCAGACCCTCATCGACCGATGGCTCATCGCGAACAAGACCCGCCAGAGCTATGCCCGTCCGTTCCTGCTCTGGGCAGCGACCTGACACTTGGCTCCTGAGAACGTCGCCATCGCCACCGCGATCAAGACAGTCGACCGGTCGATCATGAGTGATGCCGACCGGATCCTCACCGCCCTCAACCTGGAGACCGACGACTCCCTGCACATCTTCGACCGCGTCGCGGGCTGCCTCGTCCTGCAATACGGCCAACGAACCGACCGGCTGGTGAACCTCACCACCGACCACGTGCTGTCCCACCCGGAAGAACCCGGAGTCCTCGGCCTCCGACTCGGCCGTGATCCCCTCTGGCTTCGGGCACGACTGTCGGCACTGCTGCAACAAATGCTCAACGAGCGGAGTCAACTGGCCGCCCCGCTCAGGACACGCGAGACACCGTTCCTCTTTCCTGGCCTCCGCCCCGACCAGCCCATGCACTCCAGCACCCTGCAGAAACGACTGAACCGCCTGGGAATCCCCAGCGTCAGCAAAGCCCGAAATGGCGCCTGGCTGGCCATGGTCGGCGCCGTCCACTGGAAGATGCTCGCCGACATCCTCGGCCTCGCCGACGGCACCGCCCACAACTGGCACAAACTGAACGGCGGAGACCGCGCCAGCTACGTCGCCAGCCGCCTCCGAGCCGCCAAGGCCCCCGCGAGCATGGAATAGCAGGCCTTCCGGGAGCTTGGCTCCCGCGCTGGGGATCTTCAACGCGACAGCCGTGTTCCGGGGAACTAGCCTGATACCTATCCATCCACGCGTGCAGCACGTAAGGAATACCGGGAGGACCGTCTCCACCAGAGACTTCACGTGCTTTTCTACCCGTCCGGCGTCGACGATTCAGCTCGGTGCTGTCTGGACACGCCGCGCGATGACCGACCGAGACGGACCTGTGTGGACGATGTTCCGGGGGACCGTACGCATTTAGGGTTGCTGCGCACCCCTACGGCTCTTCGCGGCAGGCGCGAGGAAGGAGACCAATGGGTTGGGACCCGAGGTTAGGTAAGACCGATGTACTAGCGGCCCACGCTGTGCTGCTACGGACCGGGAAGATCCTGCATTTCAGTGGCAGTGAATACGACGCGGATCAGCACAACGAAAACCTCAACGACCATACGCGGCTGTACGACTGCGTCACCGGCGAGGTGACGGAGGTCGGCTCACCGGTCCAGGACCTGTTCTGTTGCGGCCATTCGCTGCTTGCTGACGGGAACCTGCTCGCGGCCGGCGGCACGGCGTCATATGCGAAGTCGGCCGAGGAGGGCGGCTTCCACACAGATCACTGGCCGGGGCTGCGCAACAGCTGGATCTACGACGTCAAGGGATCACGGTGGATCGACCGCGCCTCACTGCTCCCGCAGCCCGAGTTCATCGCTGCGCCGCACTCGGCTCCGAGCGTAGTCAGCCGCCGGGGGATGCTGCAGGTGTTCTGGGTCAGCCGGGACGGCAGCATCGTCACGCAGTTCTGGCCGATTGAGGGCGGATGGAGTCGACCTCAGATCCTGGTTCCCGGCCATCAACCGCTGGCGGCGGCTCCCGGCAGCCCAATAGCAGCGGTGAGCCGGAACGCCGACAAGATTGAT